>NZ_NCWQ01000027.1:0-42779 GCF_002156885.1 Flavobacterium sp. AJR
ATTTGTATAGCGTAACGATAAACAGCGACAAAAGCTTTGGAAAACCAGAAAACCTAGGAAAAACAATCAATACCGAAGGCAGAGAAACCTTCCCGTTTATAGCAAACGACAACCAGCTATATTTTGCCAGCGACGGACGACCAGGACTAGGCGGACTCGATGTATACGTTACCAAAATCAATGATAACAACAACGATAACACCTTTACAACAGTACAAAACGTAGGCGCACCAATAAATAGCAAACAAGACGACTTTGCATTTATCATCGATAGCGAAACCCAAAAAGGATACTTTACCTCCAACAGAGAAGGCGGAAACGGCAACGATGATATTTACAAATTAACCCAAACAAGAAAACTAAACTGCGAGCAAACCCTAAAAGGAATAGTAAGCGACAAAGAAACCAACGCTATACTAGACAATGCCAAAGTAACCCTGCTCGACGAGCAATTTAAAACAATAGGCGAGATTACAACAGCAGCAAACGGAACATACAGTTTTAAAGTAGATTGTAACAAAACCTATCATGTACGAGCAGCCAAAGAAGATTATGAAACCATAGAAACTCCAGTAATCATAAAAGAGCAATCAGGAGAAACAGAGCTAAATATAAAATTAGAAAAACGCATCAAGCCAATCACAGTAGGAACCGATTTAGCCAAAACGCTAAACATACCTATCATCTATTTTGATTTAGATAAATCCATCATCCGCAAAGATGCCGCCTTCGAACTAGAGAAAATCCTGGCGGTAATGCAGCAATACCCAAAGATGAAAATCGATATCCGCTCCCATACCGATAGTCGTCAAACAGCCAAATACAATCTGGTATTATCAGACAGAAGAGCCAAATCAACCCAACAATGGTTGATAAAAAACGGAATTAAATCTAATCGATTAACCGCCAAAGGATATGGCGAGAGTCAGTTAGTAAACCACTGTTCCGATGGAGTTCCTTGCACCGAAGCCGAACACCAATTGAACAGAAGAAGTGAATTTATCATCATCTCGATGGAATAATATTCAGTACATCTAAATAATAAATACCATATTTAAAAGCAATGCTCTTTTTGAAATTTCAGAAAGGGCATTGTTTGTTTTTTATTCAGATGGTTGGTGTTGAGTAAATATTTACTAAATGTGTTATAAAAATAAATAAAATTCTTTGTTTCTCTAGTTTTGACAGCTGATTAAATAATTTTTTAAGTTAAAAAGATAAAATAATGTTATTCGTAACTTGTTTTTTTTTAAATTTATAGTTCTTAAAAATATCAGATATGACTGTTAATCAAATACTAAGCACGAAAGGAAAAGAAGTTTATTCAGTACTTTCATCGACTACCGTTTACGAGGCTTTAAAAGTAATGGGAGAAAAAAACATTGGTGCCATCTTAGTAATAGATGGAACAGAGCTAAAAGGTATATTGTCAGAAAGAGATTATGCACGAAAAATTGTCTTAAAGGATAAATCTTCAAAAGAGACATTTGTTCATGAAATCATGGAAAGCAATGTGATTACAATAAGTTTGTCGGATAATTTAGACTCCTGTATGGAGTTAATGAGTAGTAAAAGAATTAGACATTTGCCTGTTGTAGATAATGGTATTGTGGTAGGAATTATTTCTATAAGTGACGTTGTGAAATCAATAATAGAAATTCAAAAGGATACTATTAATCACTTAAATTCCTATATATCACAATAGAATATGGTGTGAAAGAATAGCAAAAAATAGCCTAATTAATTTCAGGTTATTTTTTTTGGATTAAAAATAAAGTTAGTTTTTTGAAAAAAGAGTAATATAAAAGAATAAAAGAATAATATAAAAGCTTCCTTTTTAAGCCAAGTCTTATATCTTTGTAAGCTAGAATAAAATCTAAAAACAATGAATAAAGATAGTAAAAGAAGCGAGGCGTTATTGTACCATTCAAAGCCTACTCCAGGTAAGATTCAAGTAGTTCCAACCAAAAAATATGCAACCCAAAGAGATTTATCTTTGGCATATTCACCAGGTGTTGCCGAACCATGTTTAGAAATTGCAAGAGATGTAAACGAAGTATATAAATACACTGCAAAAGGGAATCTTGTTGCTGTAATCACTAATGGAACCGCGGTTTTAGGCTTAGGAGATATTGGTCCTGAAGCATCAAAACCAGTAATGGAAGGGAAAGGATTGTTATTTAAAATATTTTCTGATATCGATGTTTTTGATATTGAAATTGGAACAAAAGATATTGAAGAATTCATTCAAACCGTAAAGAATATTGCTCCAACTTTTGGAGGTATTAACCTAGAAGATATTAAGGCACCAGAATCTTTTGAAATAGAAAGAAGATTGGTAGAAGAGCTTAATATTCCGGTAATGCACGATGATCAACACGGAACTGCAATTATATCTTCGGCAGCTTTGATAAATGCTTTAGAGTTAGCAGATAAAAAAGCAGAAGATGTAAAAATGGTAGTTTCAGGCGCAGGATCTGCTGCTTTGGCTTGTGCTGATTTGTATGTTTTATTAGGAGTAAAAATTGAGAATATCTTAATGTATAACAGTAAAGGGCTTTTAACTAAAAATAACCCTGCATTATCTGCTTTACAATTAAAGTATGCTAAAGATATTGAACCAATTGGTTTAGAAGAAGCTTTAAAAGGAGCGGATATATTTTTAGGATTATCGTCAGGAGATATTATGACAGCTGATATGTTATTAGGAATGGCTGAAAATCCAATCGTTTTTGCAATGGCAAATCCTGATCCGGAAATCAATTATAACCTAGCGATTACAACTCGTAAGGATGTTATTATGGCTACGGGACGTTCTGATTATCCTAACCAAGTAAATAATGTATTAGGATTTCCTTATATTTTTAGAGGAGCTCTTGATGTAAGAGCGACTAAAATTAACGAAGCAATGAAAATGGCTGCTGTTAGAGCGTTAGCTTCATTAGCAAAAGAGTCAGTTCCAGAGCAAGTAAATGTTGCTTACGGAGCGACTAAATTAGGATTCGGAAGGGAATATATAATCCCAAAACCTTTCGACCCAAGATTAATTACCGTAGTTGCGCCGGCAGTAGCCAAAGCAGCAATGGAGTCTGGAGTAGCTTTAAATCCAATAACTGATTGGGAAAAGTATGAAGAAGAACTTTTGGCTCGTTTAGGAAATGACAATAAAATGGTTCGTTTGATTACAAACAGAGCAAAAATGGATCCAAAAAGAATCGTTTTTGCCGAAGCAGACCATTTAAATGTATTAAAAGCGGCCCAAATTGTATATGAAGAAGGTATTGGTTTTCCAATCTTATTAGGAAATAAAGAAATCATTCTAGAGCTTAAAGCTGAATTAGGATTTGATGCAGATGTTGAGATTATTGATCCTAAAACGAAAGATCAAGAAGAAAGAAGAAACCAATTTGCATCTTCTTACTGGTCAACAAGAGAGAGACGCGGAATATCTTTGCTAGATGCTCAAAAATTAATGCGCGAAAGAAACTATTTTGCTGCAATGATGGTTAATGAAGGAGAGGCAGATGCATTGGTAACAGGTCATTCTAGAAGTTATCCATCGGTTGTAAAACCAATGTTACAGCTTATAGAGAAAGCACCAGGAGCTTCACTTGTAGCTACGGCAAACATGATGATGACGAATCGTGGGCCAATGTTCTTATCAGATACTGCGATTAATATCAATCCATCAGCAGATGATTTGGCTAAAATAGCTGTTATGACAGCTAAAACAGCTAAAATGTTTGGAGTAGAGCCTGTAATTGCAATGGTTTCATATTCTAATTTTGGTTCTTCGACAAATCCAGGAGCTGCCAAAGTGAGAGAAGCAGTAGCTTACTTGCATAAAAATCATCCTGAATTAGTTATCGACGGAGAAATTCAAGCTGATTTTGCTTTGAACCCAGAAATGCTACAGGAAAAATTTCCTTTTTCTAAATTAGCAGGAAAGAAAGTTAATACACTTATTTTTCCTAACTTAGAATCGGCAAATATTACTTATAAATTATTGAAAGAATTGAATAAAGTAGATTCAATAGGACCAATAATGTTAGGTATGGGTAAACCAGTACATATTTTCCAATTAGGGGCAAGTGTAGAAGAAATGGTTAATATGGCAGCTATTGCTGTTATTGATGCTCAGGAAAAAGAAATTAAAAAGAATAATTTGATTAAATAATTTCAGGTAAAAAAGTATTGTTTAAAAATTGTGGTATTTTTACTTCAAATTTTACTATATTTGGCGCTGTTAACATTATATTATGATTGCACATTTGCAAGGAAAATTAGTTGAAAAGACGCCTACCGAAGTTGTTATCGATTGTGGTGGAGTAGGATATCATGTAAATATATCTTTACACACTTATTCGTTAATACCAAATAGTGATTTTATAAAATTGTATACGCATCTTCAAATAAAAGAAGATGCGCATACATTATTTGGTTTTATAGAAAAATCCGAAAGAGAAATCTTCAGGATGTTGTTATCGGTATCAGGAATTGGAGCTAATATTGCCAGAACAATGTTATCTTCATTAGATCCGAAACAAATTATTAATGCAATAGCATCGGGAGATGTGGGTGTAATTCAATCAATAAAAGGAATTGGGAACAAAACTGCCCAACGAGTTATCCTTGATTTGAAAGAAAAAATTGTTAAATTGTACGATTTAGATGAAGTTTCAATGCTTCAAAACAATACAAACAGAGATGAAGCGTTATCTGCTTTAGAAGTTTTAGGATTTGTCAGAAAAACATCTGAAAAAGTGGTTGAAAAAATCATAAAAGAAGATCCTGAAGCGACTGTTGAGTCAATAATTAAGAAGGCTTTAAAAAGTTTATAAAAAAAACGTACTTTAAAACACACGGACTATATGCATAAAATTTGTATTTTTTTGCTGGTTTTATTTTGTGGGTTTGTATCGGAGGCTCAGGTAAAACAGGAAGCTCAAGATACAACTAAAACAGGGTATTCTGTTGGTAAAATACAAATAAAAGATCCACAAAGTATTCTTTCCGCATATACTTACGACCCTATTACAGATCGCTATATCTATACCAATAGCGTAGATGATTTTTCGATTAATTATCCCATTATTTTAACGCCAGAAGAATACGAAGCTTTAATATTAAAAGAGTCTAGAAGAGATTATTTTAAGAAAAAAGCAGATGCTATTGATGGTAAAAAAGATGGAAGTGAATTAGCCAAAAAAGATTTACTACCTAGATATTATATTAGATCTGGACTTTTCGAATCTATTTTTGGAAGTAATACCATCGATGTAAAACCAACTGGTTCTGTCGAAATAGATTTAGGAGTTCGTTATACCAAACAAGACAATCCTTCCTTTTCTCCTAGAAACAGATCAAATCTTTCTTTTGATTTTGATCAGCGTATCAGTATGAGTTTACAAGGGAAAGTAGGTACTCGATTAAATGTAAATGCTAATTATGATACACAATCAACATTTGCATTCCAAAATTTAATAAAATTAGAATACACACCATCAGAAGACGATATCATTCAGAAAATTGAGGTTGGTAACGTAAGTATGCCGCTTAATAGTACTTTAATAAGAGGAGCACAAAGTTTATTTGGGGTAAAAGCTCAATTACAATTTGGTAAAACTACAATTACGGGAGTTTTCTCAGAGCAAAAATCTCAAAGTAAAAGTGTAGTAGCCGAAGGTGGAGGTACAGTTCAGGATTTTGATTTGTATGCTTTAAATTATGATAATGACAGGCACTTCTTTTTATCTCAATACTTTAGAGGTAAATATGATTCGTCTTTAAGAAAATACCCTTTTATAGATAGTAGAGTTCAAATAACAAGATTAGAAGTTTGGATTACTAATAAACAAAATAGAGTAAGTACTACAAATAACAATTTAAGAAACGTTATAGCACTTCAGGATTTAGGTGAGGCACAATTATCAGGAGTTCCAGATAGTGAAGTTGTGGTGCTTAATCCTTCAGCGGGAATGTTTCTTAATCCAATAAATTCACCAGCGAATAATAGTAATAATAAATATGATCCAAAATTAATAGCAGGAGGAACAGGTTATTTGAATAGTAATATTCGTGAAATTGTTACTTCAAGCTCAGGATTTAATGGTATTACAGTAAGTGAAGGACAGGATTATTCGAAATTAGAAAATGCAAGAAAATTAAATTCTAATGAATATACTTTTAATCCACAATTAGGATATTTATCGTTACAACAACGATTGGCAAATGACGAGGTTTTGGCAGTTGCTTATGAATATACAATGGGAGATCAGGTATTCCAAGTAGGGGAATTTGGTAATGATGGTGTAGATGGTACAGTAGTAACAGGTAACAATCCTTCAAATCAAGCAATCATAACGCAAAGTTTGATTTTGAAAATGCTTAAAAGCAATTTGACAAATGTTAAGAATCCGGTTTGGAATTTGATGATGAAAAATATCTATCAAATTCCTGGAGCATATCAAATAAAACAAGAAGATTTCAGGTTTAATATTTTATATACAGATCCGTCTCCTATAAATTATATCACGCCAGTTTCAGGAACACCATTTCCCCCAAATCCTACACCAGATAATAAAGTAGAAGAAACACCTTTGCTTAAAGTGTTTAATTTGGATAAATTAAACTACAATAATGACCCACAAACGGGTGGTGATGGTTTTTTTGATTTCTTACCGGGATTAACAATGGATGCTCAAAATGGTAGAATTATATTTACAACTAAAGAGCCTTTTGGAGAATTGTTATTCTCTAAATTATCAAATAGTACAGGAGAAGACTATCGTAATACAAGTACTTATAATGCAAATCAAAGCAAGTATGTATTCCGTAATATGTATGCTAGTACACAATCTGCAGCTTTACAGGATAGTGATAAAAATAAATTCTTATTAAGAGGTAAGTATAAATCTACAGGAGGTGACGGAATTCCTATAGGAGCTTTTAATGTTCCTCAAGGTTCTGTAGTTGTTACTGCTGGAGGACGTGTTTTGGTTGAGGGGATTGATTATAGTGTAAACTATCAATTAGGAAGAGTTCAGATTTTGGATCCTTCGCTTCAGGCATCAAATACACCAATAGAGATTTCATTAGAGAATAATTCTATTTTCGGACAACAAACCCGAAGATTTATGGGAATAGATGTACAACATAAAATTTCAGAGAATTTTACTGTTGGAGGTACTTTTTTGCAAATGACAGAGAAACCGTTTACACAAAAATCGAGTTATGGACAGGAATCTGTAAATAATATGATTTATGGTTTCAATACAAACTTCTCTACCGAGATTCCTTTCTTTACCCGATTAGTAAATAAATTACCATTTATAGATACGGATGTTCCTTCTAATCTTTCGTTAAGAGGAGAAATAGCCTTCTTAAAACCAGGTACTCCAAAAGCAGATAATTTTGAAGGAGAATCAACTATTTACGTAGATGATTTTGAAGGGTCGCAATCAACAATAGATATGCGTTCGGCATATGCATGGAGTCTTGCATCTACGCCAGAGGAGAATGCTGTAAGTACCTATAATTTTAATGCCAAAGCCAATGATATGAGTTATGGTTTTAAAAGAGCAAAACTAGCATGGTACACAATTGATCCAGTTTTTTATTCTTCTAAACCATCAGGGATAAGTAATGATGATTTATCATTAAACTCGACCCGTAGAATTTATAGTGATGAGTTGTATCCATTAACTGATATTGCACAAGGACAATCGCAAGTGGTAAACACATTGGATTTAACTTACTATCCATCAGAAAGAGGACCTTATAATAATAATTTAAATTATGCCACAAACCCAAAAGATAATTTTGGAGGGATAATGCGTGCTTTGAGCTCAACCGATTTTGAACAAGGAAATGTTGAATATATTCAGTTTTGGGTATTAGATCCATTTGTGGGAGCAGGAGAAACAGATCAAACCAATACAGGTAAGGTTTACTTTAACTTAGGAGAGATTTCAGAAGATATTTTAAAAGATGGAAGAAAACAATATGAAAATGGTTTAGGACCAGGTCAGATTGTGGTTAATCCTCAGCCTATGTGGGGAGATGTTCCAGCATCGCAATCTTTAATTTACGCATTTGACAACGATAGCGGTAATAGAGCCAATCAGGATGTAGGTCTTGATGGTTTACCAGACGCTAGAGAAGGGGCAGTTTATAATAATTTTGCCTCAACAAATGACCCAGCTGCGGATAATTATACCTATTACTTAAATGCTGATGGTGGTGTTTTAGATCGTTACAAGAATTATAACGGTGTTGAAGGAAACTCGAATGTAAATATAAACGATGCAAATAGAGCTTCGACAACACTTCCTGATGTTGAGGATATCAACAGAGATAATACCATGAATACGATTAATGCTTATTATGAGTATAGCATCGATATTAAGCCAAATATGGAAATAGGGCAAAATTATATTACAGATATAAAAAATACCCAAGTGACTATGGTAAATGGAGCAGTAACTGCTGCTAGATGGATTCAGTTTAAAATTCCAGTTTCGCAACCTCAAAATACGATTGGTAATATATCAGATTTTAGATCAATCCGTTTCATGAGAATGTTTATGACAGGATTTGAAAGTGATGTTACAGTTCGTTTTGGAGCATTAGATTTGGTAAGAGGAGAGTGGAGAAGATACACAAATACATTAGATCCTGCTGATGTTAATGTAGAAGATGATAATACGACTTTCGATGTTTCTGCTGTAAATATTGAAGAAAATAGTACTAGATGTCCAGTAAATTATGTTTCTCCTCCAGGAGTAGCGCGTGAGCAATTATATAATAATAATACAATTATTAATCAAAACGAACAGGCATTAGCATTACGAGTTGCTGGAAATGGATTGCAACCAAAAGATTCCAGAGCTGTATTTAAAAACGTAAGTGTTGATATGCGTCAATACAACAGATTAAAAATGTTTTTGCATGCTGAATCATTACCAAATGAACAGGTGTTGCAAAATGGACAAATGGTAGGTTTTATCCGTTTTGGAAATGACTTTACTCAGAATTTCTATCAAATAGAAATTCCTTTAAAAGTTACTATTCCGGTTTCTACGTCAGGTTCAGATTGTTCTCCTTTAAGCCCTGAAGTTGTTTGGCCAGAAGAAAATAATATTGATTTGGCTTTGTCATTATTGACACAAATGAAAATTGAGGCGATGAAAATTGACCCAAATACACTTCCTCTTGATGGAATTTATTATCCGGATGATGATATAACCAAGCCAGATGGTGATGGAGATAGTACTTTGCGATTAGGGATAAAAGGAAATCCGAACTTTGGATTGGTTAGGAATTTAATGGTTGGTGTGAAGAATACAGAAACACATCAGGATATTAAAGGAGAAGTTTGGTTTAATGAATTGCGTCTTGCCGAGATGGACAATAAAGGAGGTATGGCCGCAATCTTAAATTTAGATACTAATTTTGCCGATTTTGCTACGGTTTCTGCAACAGGTAGAAAAAGTACTATAGGATTTGGATCTCTGGAACAAGGACCGAATGAAAGAAGTAGAGAAGATATACAACAATACAATATCGTAACTAATTTGAATTTAGGTAAGTTATTGCCGCCTAAATGGGGAATTAATTTACCATTTAATTACGCTGTTGGAGAAGAAGTAATTACGCCAGAATATGATCCGTTTAATGAAGATATTAAATTGAAACAGTTATTGGATGTAACGACAGATGCTGCCGAAAGAGATAATATAAAAAACCGTGCAATTGATTATACAAAGCGTAGAAGCATCAACTTTATTGGAGTTAGAAAAGATAGAGCGCCAGAGCAAAAACAACACGTTTATGACCCTGAAAACTTTACATTCTCGCAATCATATAATGAAGTGCAACGTCATGATTATGAAATTGCGAGTTACCGAGATCAACAGTCTAGTACAACTGTAAATTATGCATACAGCTTTCAGCCAAAGACAATTGAACCGCTTAAGAAAAATAAATTCTTTAAGAAGAGTGACTATTGGAAATTGTTAAGCGATTTTAATTTTAATTATTTGCCATCTAATATCTCGTTTAATACTAATATTATAAGACAATATAATCGTCAGGAATTTAGACAAGTAGAAAATGTTGAAGGTATTGGATTGGATCCAATGTATAGAAGAAACTTTGCTTTTAATTATCAGTATGGTTTTAATTTTAATCTTACGAAATCATTAAAAATAAATTATACAGCATCATCTAATAATATAGTTAAAAATTATATGAATGCAGATAATGAGCCAATTGAGAACTTTAGTATTTGGGATAGCTATTGGGACATGGGTACGCCAAATCAGCATATGCAACAATTGATTTTAAATTACGAAATTCCATTATATAAGATTCCTGTATTAGGATTCTTAAAAGCAAATTATTCCTATACGGGAGATTATAGTTGGCAACGTACTTCAGAGGCATTGTCTAGTTATGAGGATGGAAGTGGTAATTTTTATGATTTAGGGAATACAGTTCAGAATGCAAATTCGAATACATTTACGGCGACCATGAATATGAATACGCTTTATAAGTATTTGGGGCTTAATAATAAGGGGGGCGCAAAAGTTCCTAAGGCTAAACCAACTGTACCAAAACCAGGAGAGAAAGTAGTAAATACAAACCAACCATTGGTTGTAAATAGTGCATTTCATGATGGTTTAATGGGAGTACTAACTAGTATAAAAAATATTCAGGTAAACTATACTATTAATAGCGGAACTGTTTTACCAGGGTATACACCAAGCGTTGGATTCTTAGGTTCATCTCGACCATCTTTAGGTTTTATTTTCGGAAGTCAGGATGATGTACGTTATGAAGCTGCTAAAAATGGTTGGTTAACAAACTATCAGGATTTTAATCAGAACTTCTCGCAAGTAACAAACAAGATGTTTAAAGCTACTGCGAATATTGATTTATTGCCAGACTTAAAAATTGATTTGAGTGCAGATCGTGCCTATTCAGCAAATTTCTCTGAACAATATGATGTTGATGAAACTGGATTGTATCATGCAAGATCGCCATACAATTATGGTATTTTCTCAATCTCAACGATTTTAATTAAAACGTCATTTGCTACAAGCGATGAAAATTCATCATCGGCATTTGATGATTTTAGAAGCAATCGTTTGGTAATTGCAAATCGTTTGGCAGAGGGGTATTATGGTTCAGGAGTTGAAATTCCAAGATATGGAGATGCAAATAATCCTATTCCAGGGCCAACAGATCCAAAATATAATTTATTTGTTTCAAATCAAGGGTACCCAATAGGATATACAAAAAGTAATCAGGCAGTTTTGCTTCCTTCGTTTTTGGCAGCCTATTCAGGGGCAGATGCATCAAAAAGCTCGACAGGTATTTTTAGAAACTTTCCGCTTCCAAACTGGAGTATAAAATATAATGGATTGATGCGTTATAAATACTTTAAAGATAAATTTAAGCGTTTCTCTTTGCAGCATAATTATAGAGCATCTTATACGATTAACCAGTATCGTTCTAATTTTAAATATGATCAGAGTCCAGGAGGATTGGATCCGGATAGTGGTAATTTCTATAATGCGACAATCATGTCTAATGTCAATTTAGTAGAGCAATTTAGTCCGCTTATTAGAATGGATTTTGAGTTAAAAAGTTCGTTGAAAGTACTTACAGAAATTAAAAAAGACAGAGCATTATCTATGAGTTTCGATAACAATCTATTGACCGAAGTTAAAGGGATGGAGTATATAATAGGTTTAGGATATCGTATTAAAGATGTGATTTTTTCATCGACATTAGCTGATAGTCCTACAGGAGTTATAAAAAGTGATATTAATATAAAAGGAGATTTATCATATCGAAATAACCAAACGATGGTGCGTTATCTAGATTATGATAATAATCAACTTGCTGCAGGACAGAATATTTGGTCTGTAAAAATTACAGCAGATTATTCATTTAGCAAGAATCTAACGGCAATTTTTTATTACGATCATTCATTTTCTAAAGCAGTTATTTCGACTACGTATCCTTTAACGAATATTCGATCAGGATTTACAATTAGATATAATTTTGGAAATTAAATTTCAGATTCTAAAGTGGATTTGATTAGAAGATTGTTACATTTGCCCTATTAAAATTCAATTATCAATTATCAATAAGTATTTATTATGAATATACCAACAAATTTAAAGTACACAAAGGATCACGAATGGGTTAGCATTGAAGGTGACGTTGCAACAGTAGGAATTACTCATTTTGCTCAAAAAGAATTAGGAGACATTGTTTATGTTGAAGTAGAAACTTTAGATCAAACGCTTGATAAAGACGAAGTTTTTGGAACAGTTGAAGCTGTTAAAACAGTTTCGGATTTGTTTTTGCCATTATCAGGAGAGATTATTGCTTTTAATGACAGTTTAGAAAGTGCTCCAGAAACAGTAAATTCAGATCCTTACGGAGCTGGATGGATGATTAAAATTAAAATTTCTAACACATCAGAATTAGATTCTCTATTATCTGATGAAGCTTATAAAGAATTAATAGGTGCTTAAACAAATATTTTTTTTATGTTTGGCTTTATTGTGGACAGGGATTATCGTTTTTCTTTGTTTAACAGAGTCAAGTAATATCCCAACAATAAAAATTCCTTACATAGATAAATTAGTTCATTTTTGTTTTCATTTTGGTTTTACAATACTATGGTTTTTGTTTTTTAAAAAACAATTTAATAGCATAGATAATTATAAGCCGTTACTTGTTTCTTTTGTTTTTTCGATTTTTTTCGGACTTGCAATAGAGATTTTGCAAAGTAAATATACTTTAACAAGAAGTGCCGACATGATGGATTTTTTAGCGAATGCAATAGGAGCAACATCAGCAATAATTGCGGTGCTACTATTTAATAAGCTAATCTCTAAAATAGTAAATTAAAAAATCCCACTTCGGTGGGATTTTTTGTTTTTAATATTTTTGGTAATGTAATATTTATGTTAGTGATTGTACTTTGTTTAGGCTTAATTAAAAGTAACAGTTTATACCAAACTTATCTCAATATAAAATGTATTTTTGCCAACCAGGATTTAATACAATTAATTTATTATACCCATGAATATTAGACAATACTTAGATTCAACATATTTAAAAACTGCTGAGCAAGCTAATTTGACTGAAGCAGAAAATACACAGATAGTTAAAGATGCAATTGAAGAGGCTGTAACTGAGCGTTTCAAATTGATAATGATTCGTCCGGATAAAGTTAGTTTGGCGAAAGAAATGATCTCGAAGGCAGAATCAAATCTCTTGATAGGTACTGTGATCGATTTTCCTGAAGGGAAATCAAATTTAGAAGCAAAGCTTGCGGAAGCAAATGTAGTAATACAAAACGGAGCTGATGATTTAGATTTTGTATGTAATTATGAAGCTTTTAAAAACGGGGAAATTGATTTAGTAAAAAATGAGATTTTGCAATGTACACGTTTGGGATTGACCAATAAAAAAGTTGTGAAATGGATTATAGAAGTCGCAGCACTTAACGATACCGAAATTATACAGCTGTCGGCATTAATAAAAAACATAATCATTCAAAATTTTGATGAAAATGATTATTCTTCTGTTTTTGTAAAATCATCAACTGGCTTTTATAAAACAGAAAATAATTTGCCAAATGGAGCAACAGTTCCAACAATTATAATGATGCTTGAAAATGCTTCGCCGCTTCCTATAAAAGCTGCTGGTGGGGTAAGGTCATATAATGAGGCTGTCGAAATGATTAATCTTGGAGTGAAGCGTATAGGAACTTCAAATGCCAAAGCAATTGCAAACGGAGAAACTTCACAAAACCAATATTAAATTCACAACCAAAACCACCGTATGAACAAAGGTTTTTTGACTTTTATTATAGCATTTTACTCTTTAATGGCTGCTTCTCAAGAAGCAAATAATTTAACTGTTAAGTCTAGTTTTACTTCTGAAGAATTTCCAATTTTTCCAACTTGCGAGAATTTAAAATCGAAAGCTTTGGAAAATTGTTTCTATAGCGAGGTTCAGGATTTTGTATTTAAAAATTTTCAAATTCCTTCAAATTTAAAACAGAATAATTATAAAGGTGATGTAAAAGTCCTTTTTGAAGTGGACAGAAATGGAGAATTTAAGGTTATATATGTTAATGCTAATAATGATGAATTAGTTCAGGAAACAAAACGTGTTTTTGCCACATTTCCTAAAATTAAGCCGTCTACTTATGATGGAAAGCCAACGTATTCTAAATATACGATCGTAATTAATATACCATTAAAAACGGCAGGACAAATTTCTGAGGAAGCGATAGCAGCGTCAAAGATTATTAAACCTGATACTGCACCTATGACAGAATTGGATAGTATTGTTTATAAAAAATATACAAATCCAGAGTTTGACAGTAATTTAAATATTCCTTTTTCTCATAGTTATTACGCCCAATTTGATGGGGCTTTAAATAAAGTGGGGAGTAATAATCACACAGCTTCAAAGCCATATACGTATGCCGAAGTTTCAAAATATTATAATCTTAAAGCGGTGAATGAATCGCTTAAAAAGGATGTTTCTGGTTGGTGGGGACGTAAACTTTGGAATGAAAGTTTAGTCGAAATAGAAGGAGAGGGATATTGGTTTACATTAAATGCTATTGTGGATTTACAAGTAGGTAAGGATACAAAAAGTGATATTTCTTATACTTATGTAAATACAAGAGCGCTTAATTTTAGAGGTGGTCTAGGTAAGCATCTTAATTTTACTACGACAGTTTTTGAAAGTCAGGGAAGATTTGCTGATTATTATAATAGTTATGCTGAATCGATAAAGCCTTCGGGTGGAAATCCTGCTGTAATTCCTGGAATTGGAATTGCTAAAGCTTTTAAAACAGATGGCTATGATTTTCCTTCTGCGGAAGCAAATTTGACTTATAAGCCAGGTAAAATTTTTGATTTTCAATTAGGTTATGGAAGAAATTTCATAGGAGACGGATATCGTTCTTTATTAGAGAGCGATGGGGCAAGTCCGTATCCGTATTTTAAAATGAATACTACTTTTTGGAAAATAAAGTATACCAATACTTATATGTTTCTTAAGGATGTTAGACCCGATGCAACAGTAGATAAAACTTATGCCAGTAAATATATGGCAAACCATTATTTAAGTTTAAATGTTACAAATAGATTAAACTTAGGTTTCTTTGAGTCAGTAATCTGGACCAATAGCAATGACCGAGGTTTTGATATGGCTTTTGCTAATCCAATTATTTTTTACAGATCGGTTGAGTTTGCTTCTTCTTCTAGAAGCGGTAATGCTTTACTTGGTTTAACTGCAAAGTATAAATGGAATAATCAAATTAATTTGTATGGACAATTTCTTCTGGATGAATTTTCAGTTGGTGATATGGGAAGTGGAGAAAAAAGCTGGAAGAATAAATTTGGATATCAGTTAGGAGCTAAGTATTATAATGCATTTCATGTGCCTAATTTATTGATGCAATTAGAGTATAATCATGTGCGCCCGTATGTGTATTCTCATAGTGCTGTTATAACAAATTATGGTCATAATAATCAAAGTATTGGACATCAATGGGGAGGTAATTTTAGCGAATTTATAGCTATTGCTCGTTATCATAAAGGAAGGTATTTTGCAGATGCAAAAATTACGGTTGGAACCAGAGGTTTGGATTTTGATACTGCGGAAGATTCATTTAATTATGGATCGGATATTTATAAGAGTTATGATGTAAAAAGACCTTATAATACAGGTGTAGAAGTTGGGCAAGGGAATAAAACATCGGTTTTTATTACCGACATTCAGGCAGGTTATTTAGTTAATCCAGCTACAAACTTAAAATTCTTTGGAAGTTTAATTTATAGAAACTTTGATCCGACTAAAGATACTGCGGCAAATTTTAAGGAAAGTACAACATGGTTTACTTTAGGATTAAGAGCAGATGTCTTTAATTGGTATTTTGATTATTAAAATATTTAGTAAGATTTTTTGCAGATGATTCGGTTTTATCGTGAAATTGAAGCATGTTTAGTGCTTTCTATTGAAAAAATGTAATTTTATCGTCCTAAATTCTGCAATCTAATTTGTACATTTGCACCAGTTTTGAAAAAACCAAAATAACAACGCATTGGACGCAACACAAAATACACTTTCACTCAAATCTATTTTTAATGATTTCAAAGAAATCACAAAAGCAGGACTCGCCGTAAGTGTTTTGTTCTCTTCGATAGCTGGTTACCTACTTGGTTTTGATGATCAACATCCATTTCAATGGTCGGTACTTTTAGTTTTAGCAATTGGAGGATATTGTATGGTAGGAGCTTCAAATGCTTATAACCAAGTTATCGAGAAAGACCTTGATGCTTTAATGGACAGAACAAAGAATCGTCCAGTTCCTTCAGGAAGAATGTCGCCTAAAGTTGCTTTGCTTGTAGCGTCTTTACTTACAATTATTGGATTAACTTTACTTTATACAATCAATCCTAAAACAGCAATGTTTGGTGCGATTTCAATTTTTTTATATACCAGTGTTTACACACCATTAAAAACAGTGACTTCTTTGTCTGTTTTTGTAGGTGCTTTTCCAGGAGCGATACCATTTATGTTAGGATGGGTTGCAGCTACAGGAGATTTCGGTATTGAAGCAGGAACATTATTTTTAATTCAGTTTTTTTGGCAATTTCCTCATTTTTGGGCTATTGGTTGGTTCTTGTATGAGGATTACGAAAAAGCAGGATTTTTTATGCTTCCAACAGGGAAGAAAGACAAAGGAACTGCGTTACAGGTTATATTATATACGATTTGGCTTATTATAGCATCGCTTTTGCCATCTTTAGGGTATACAGGTAAATTGTTTATTACGCCAATAGCGGCAATTTTAGTGTTCTTATTAGGGCTTTGGATGTTGTTTTATGCAGTTCGTCTGTATAAATTAAGAACGGCTAAAGCAGCTAGAACATTGATGCTGGTAAGTGTTTCTTATATTACCTTGTTGCAGTTGATTTTTATATTTGATAAATTTTTAAGATAGTTATGGAAATGACAATGACAAAAGATGAAGATAGAGCAAGAAGCGCTAAGTCATCTAAATTGATTTTATTGTTCGCAATGGTTAGTATGACCATGATGTTTGCTGGGCTTACCAGTGCGTTTGTGGTTAGTAAGTCAAGAACCGACTGGTTGAAGGATTTTCAGCTGCCTTCAGCGTTTTATTATAGTACTTTAGTGATTATTGGTTGTAGTGTTACTTTTTATTTAGCTAAAAGAGCTATTCAAAAAGACAATAGAAAAGCGACAACTAACTTACTTTTGACTACTTTAGCATTAGGAATTTTATTTGTGGTTTTACAGTTTGCAGGATTTGAACAAATCGTTGCAGATGGCTATTATTTTACAGGAGCGGAGAGTTCTATAACGACTACTTTTCTTTATGTTGTAACGGTTACACACTTGTTTCACCTAGCTGGAGGGATTATTTCTCTTTTAGTTATTATTTATAATCATTTTAAACAGAAATACAATTCGACTCAAACTCTTGGAATAGAACTAGGTGCAATGTACTGGCACTTTCTTGATTTCTTGTGGGTCTATTTATTTTTATTTTTATATTTCTTTAAATAAGAAAAAAACGTAAATTTGGGAACTTTTTAACGAATATCTTTTATGGAAGCGACAGTTACTACTGCAAATAACGAAGAAAAAACTTGGGGAGGCGGCAATGAGCCATTAGGAGCAAGTTATGGTAAAATGATGATGTGGTTTTTTATCGTATCGGATGCCTTAACGTTCTCTGGATTTCTTGCGGCTTATGGTTTTTCTAGATTTAAATTTATTGAAACTTGGCCATTGGCTGATGAAGTGTTTACTCACTTCCCTTTTATGCATGGTGTTCCTGCACCTATGTATTATGTCGCATTAATGACATTTATTTTGATTTTTTCATCTGTAACAATGGTTTTGGCTGTTGATGCAGGACATCAAATGAAAAAAAGCAAAGTTGCAGTATATATGTTTTTAACTATTATTGGAGGTTTGATTTTCGTTGGGTCACAAGCTTGGGAATGGAAAAATTTTATCAAAGGTGAATACGGAGCTGTTGAAACAAAAGGAGGAAGTTTACTTCAGTTTGTTGATAAAGACGGGAAACGTGTTGCTCTTGCAGATTTTGCAGTAAAATTACCAGAAGGTAGAGAAGCATTAACTAGAGACAAAGGAAAATGGTTTATGAGTGATGCAGAAACATTGCCAACATATTCTGTTGCTGAAGTTCAAGCTGGTTTTAAAGCACATCCTGAATTGTTAGTAAGAACAGAAGTCCTTACTAAGGAAAAGAAAAAAACTGTTCTTTCTAGAGAAGAGTCTGAATTGAGATTAAGTCAGGCACATTACGTTGTAGAAGGTGCTAATTTGGTTAGAAACGAATACGGAAATAAATTATTTGCTGATTTCTTTTTCTTTATTACAGGTTTCCACGGATTTCACGTGATTTCTGGGATTATCATCAACATCATTATCTTTTTTAATGTATTGTTAGGTACTTATGAAAAAAGAAAGAGCTATGAAATGGTAGAGAAAGTTGGTTTATACTGGCACTTTGTCGATTTAGTTTGGGTATTTGTATTCACAGTTTTCTACTTAGTTTAATTTTAGATCTATATTATTATGTCACACGAATATGTATCACATACAAAAAGAATCTGGTTCGTTTTTGCACTACTATCAGCTGTAACAACAGTAGAGGTTATTTTAGGAATCTACAAGCCAGGAGTATTAGAGTTTAATCATTTTATAGGTTTAAATTTATTGAATTGGATATTTTATATCTTAACAATATATAAAGCTTATTATATAGTATGGGCATTTATGCACATGGAAGGTGAAAAAAGCAGCCTAAGATGGTCTGTGGTTTCAACGGTTATTTTCCTAGTTTTATATTTATTGTTTATTCTTTTAACTGAAGGACATTATATTTATGGGGTTTTTAAAGATTCTACTATTAAATGGAATTTTTAACATGATATTAATTCAAAAAGAGGGTACGCATTGCGTACCTTTTTTTATTTTTGTACTTTAAATTTTTCCCTTCTATAATGAAAAAAAATATAGTCCTTTTCGTTCTCTTCGTTTTGCCTATAGTTGCTTATCTCTTTTTTGCTTCTGGCGTGAATGGTTTTACTACTTTGCCTGTTATAACACCTAAAGTTGCCGACTTAGGAAACTGGGAATCCTTGAGAGGTGAAAAAGTAAGTCTGGATAACAAAATAACAATACTCGGTTTTTCTGGAACTGAGATTTTAAAAAATCGTGGAAATTATTTTAATTTAAACGAAAAAATTTACCAACGCTATCACACTTTTCAAGATTTACAATTTGTTGTAATTTGTCCTTTGGGAACTGAAGAAGATACTCGTAAAGTAGTAGATGCTTTAGCTGCTTTTACAGACGTATCACAATGGCATTTTGTTTTTGCTTCACCAGACGAAATCAATACGTATTATAATCAATTGCATTTAGTTGGAAAACTAGATCAGCATCTAGGTACGCCTAATGTCTTTATTGTTGATAAGGGACGTAATTTAAGAGGTAGAAAAGAAAAGAAAGATTACAAGGAAGGATATAATACTTTTCATCCATCTGAACTAAGTAACGAAATGCTCGATGATTTTAAGATAATCCTTTACGAGTATCGTGCGGCCCTTAAGAAGAATCATAATGCAACCAAACAACTTTAAAATTATATTGCCATGTTTAAAAACAAATCATATATCGGAATCTCATTTATAATATTGATTTTTGGTATTTATGCTATTCCTAAAATTATCGATAGAGTAAAAAATGATACTGTTGTAAAAGGGAGTCGTTTGGATAGTGTTAATTCAAAAGATGTCAAGGATGATGGTAAATTAGTAAAAATTGGACCAGCTCCTAAATTTGAATTAACAAATCAGGATAACGTTAAAATCTCAAATGAAACGTATAAAGGAAAAGTATATGTTTTAGAATTTTTCTTTACTACTTGTCCATCAATTTGTCCTAAGATGAATTTGAGTATGTTAGAAATCGAGAAAAAGTTTTTCGGGAATCCTAACTTCGGAATTGTATCTATAACTATTGACCCTGTTCATGATACGCCACAAGTATTAAAAGATCATGCTAAAATGCTAGGAGTTAAATCTTCTAATTGGAATTTTTTGACAGGAGATAAAAATGTTATCATGGATTTATCTAATAAAGGATTTAATCTATATGCTGGAGCAAATAGTAAAGTAAGCGGAGGATTTGAACATTCTGGTTTATTTGCTTTGATTGACAAAAATGGTAATATTCGTTGTCGTAAAGATGATTTTGGGAACCCAATTCTTTATTATGACGGATTAGATAAAAAAGGAGTTAGAGATATACAACAAGATATAAATATATTATTAGAAGAGTAAGATGGAGGATAATTCATTAGAAAAAAAATACAATAAGTACATCATACTTGTTTCAATCGTAATTCCAGTTGTAGTTGCTATTTTATTTGGAGTTAAACTTAAAGATTTTGGATATAATGTTGAGCCGCTTTCTTTCTTGCCGCCTATTTATGCTACAATAAATGGTATTACAGCATTAGTTTTGATTATTGCTGTAATGGCTATCAAAAAAGGAAATCGCAAGCTTCACGAACGCTTAATGACTACGGCAATTGCACTTTCGTTAGCGTTCCTGGTAATGTATATTGCATATCATATGACATCAGATTCTACCAAATTCGGCGGAGAAGGTGCAATTCGATATGTATATTTCTTTATTCTGATCTCACATATTTTATTATCTATTGCAATTGTTCCATTGGTTTTAATAACGTATGTTCGTGCAATCGCAAATACATTTGACAAGCACAGAAAAATTGCAAGAATCACATACCCGCTTTGGTTATATGTTGCTATTACCGGAGTAATTGTTTATTTAATGATTTCCCCTTATTATGTTTAATATAAATACAAACAACAAGAAACAAGGTGTTTCTAGACTAGCAAAGATTAGTTTCTTGTTGGTTATTTTTTTCTTTAATTTATCTGTCAATGCACAATGCGCAATGTGTCGCGCTGCTCTGGGCGGAGATGAAAATACTAAGCAAGCCGAAGCAGTAAATGATGGAATTGTTTACCTTATGGTAGTTCCTTATTTACTTGTTGCTGTAATTGGCTATTTGATTTTTAGAATGTATCAGTCTAAAAAGAAGAACGCGTAAACTAGGATTTATTTTAATCCGTTTACCGAAACATTCACTGTTCCATTAACTTTTATAAAAGCAATAATGGCTTGGTTTGTTAATTCCACTTTTTGAAATTCTATGTCATCCATCTTTCCATTTACGAAAACACCAGGCATAGGTGAATAATTTTTAAGATAATTAAGCATGCTCTGTTTGCCCTCTTCTAAATTTGGCTGAATAGAGTAACGGCAGCTTTCTTTCATTTTGTTTAAAATAAAACCTTGTAAAAGCCAGTTGGCAGTACGGGTTAGTCTGCTTTTTGTATCAAGAACATAGTCTAGTTGGTCAAAATAAAGTTCTTTAGTTTGCGGGTTGTATTTAGGGAAACCATTTAGATATAAAGTTCCATTTACAGCACCTAGAACATCTAAGGCAATAATCATTTTTCCGTCTTTATGCCAAATTTCAACATTCTTGACAGTGATTTTTTTGCTGCCAGTGCCAAACTCTTGCCCTGCAAAATTTTTAGTCATTATTTTAGATGCGTCTTTGTAACTAGACACGGCAGCGATATTAGCTGTAATTTGCTTGGGGATTTTAGATACTGGTTTTAAAACTATTTTAGAAGCACTAAATTTGGTTTCAGGTTGTTTGCCAATTATGGTCTCCATATTACATTTCATTCCCATTTCTAATAAAAAAGAATCATTTTTTAGCTTAGCGTCAGAAGAATATATTTCGATAGGTACAATTCTTAGCCAGCTGTCATATTCTTGATTCATCTGGAATGGAGTACATATTTTTTCTAAGGCAGCCAAAACATTTGGTTTAAAGTCCATAGACTTTTCTATTGCAGCATCGATACTTTTTTCTAATTTTGATTTGAAAATAGAAATGGCTGGATTTATAAGATAAGTTACAGGCATATTCTTTCCAAAAACACTCATAGTTGGGCTCTCATTCCAATCTAATGATTTTAATTCGGTTTTAGTGTTCAATTTCCAATTGGTCAGCCCCACTGAGCTAACTAATGTGATTACTCCATTTAAATTAAATTCTCTGGTATCGTATAGCTCTACGCCTAATTGTTTGGTTCCTATTCTATATTTTACAAGTGCTTTTAGAGGTAGAATAGTCTTGATTTTCTTGTCAGGATTTGCAGGATCATTCTCAATTCTTATAGGAGCCAATTTCCATATTTTGATTTCGATATCGTCATCTTCAATATTGTTGTCTTCGTAAATTAAACCAGTAAGTAAAGTATTAGTTTGGTTTTCAATGTCTTTTAGCTTTACGGTAATAGGCAAGTTTATGAATGAAGGAGTGTTGTCGTATATTAATGGGCTAGCATCATCGGGCTCAGGCTTTAATGTTGCTAATTTTTGAGAAGAAGAACAGCTAGTTATAAAAGTGATAACTATTGAGAGGGCTAGAAACGATATTAATTTCTTCATTATATTTTTTTTAAGATGCAAAATTAAGAAAACAAATATATTTTAAGATTAAAGTGTAACATTTTGATAGAGATTTAGTCTTATTAGTGTAATAGGTTAAAACTATTAACATTTCATTATATTGAATTACTTGGCAAAATAAGTATTATTGTTTTAAAATTAACAAACCATGATTGAAATTAAAGACTTGCATAAATCCTACAAAATGGGAAAATCTGAATTACATGTGTTGAAAGGAATTAATTTCAATATTAAAGAAGGAGAGTTGGTTGCTATAATGGGGTCATCTGGTTCGGGGAAATCAACATTGCTAAATATTTTAGGAATATTGGATGAAGCCGATTCGGGAGAATATATTCTGGATAATGTGCCAATTAAAAATCTTAATGAAACAATTGCATCTAGATACAGAAATAAATTTTTAGGTTTTGTTTTTCAATCCTTTAATTTAATTAATTATAAAACGGCATTAGACAATGTTGCTATGCCATTATATTATCAGGGTATAAAAAGAAAAGAACGTTATGAAATTGCCTTGGCTTATTTAAAAAAAGTTGGTTTGGATTCGCATTCACACCATTTACCAAGCGAACTTTCAGGAGGGCAAAAACAGCGTGTGGCAATAGCCAGAGCATTGGCTTCAAACCCTAAAGTATTATTGGCAGATGAACCAACCGGAGCTTTGGATACAAAAACATCATATGAAGTAATGGAACTGATTCAGGGAATCAATGACGAAGGAAAAACAATTTTGATTGTAACACACGAGCCAGATATTGCAGCAATGTGTAAAAGGAATGTAGTCTTGAAAGATGGACTAATTATCGATGATAAATACGTAGAACAAGTAAGAGCATCAGCTTATGTTTAATATTGAGCGTTGGCAGGAAATATTTGAAGCAATTTCCAAAAACAAATTAAGAACCTTTCTTACAGGGATTTCTGTTGCTTCAGGAATTTTTATATTGGTTATTCTTCTAGGTGCGGGTAAAGGACTTCAGAACGGAATCGAAAAACAATTCGAACGTGATGCTGCAGGTATTATAGAGGTTTGGACAGGTGTTACTACAAAACAATATAAAGGACTAAACCCAGGGAGACAAATTCAGTTTAGAAATAGCGATTATTCGCAATCAGTTCAAAAATTTGAAAATCAGTTGGATAAACGAGCTTCAACATATAATTTTTGGGGTGCGAGTGTAACTTATGGGAAAGAATCTTCAAGTTATCAGTTTAGAGGTGTAGATCCTGATTATTTAGGAATCGAAAATGCTACCATTGTAATGGGAAGATTCATAAATAGCAAAGATTTGGCTAATTATGAAAAAGTCGCAGTAATTGGGATGAAAATAAAAACAGACTTATTTAAGGATAAAAACCCGCTTGGAGAACAAATTTCTATAAACAATATCAATTTTAAAGTTGTTGGAGTTTTTACTGATCCGGCTGGAGAAAGAGAGGAAACCAGAGTTTATTTGCCAATGACTACAACTCAAAGAGCTTATGGAATTGGTGACAAAGTAAGTAATTTGTTTTTTACATTAAACAAAAAAGCTTCATATGAAGAAGCATTGGCAGAATCTGAAAAATTTACTGCCGATTTAAAACAGCTTTTAAAAACTAAAAATGTTGTATCTCCAGAAGATGATAATGGTATTGGGGTTTACAACTCAGTTAAAGATGCAAAACAAGTTTATGACTTGAATCTTTATATCAGATTGTTTTTTTGGTGGGTAGGAATTTGTACTATAATAGCCGGTGTTGTGGGAGTTAGTAATATTATGCTAATTATCGTAAAAGAAAGAACTAAAGAAATTGGGATAAGAAAAGCACTTGGAGCTTCGCCAATATCGATAGTTGGAATGATATTGCATGAGTCTATTTTTATTACTACAATTGCAGGTTTCATTGGTTTATTGGGAAGTTTATTATTGCTGGAAGTAGTAGGACCAATGATAAAAAGCGAATTCTTTTTAAATCCAGAAGTTGATTTTAATGTGGCGTTGACCACTTTAGTTTTGCTCGTATTTGCGGGAGCAATGGCTGGTTTTTTTCCAGCATACAGAGCAGCAAAAATAAGACCTATTGTAGCACTTAGAGATGAATAATTATGTTTGATAGAGATAATTGGGAAGAGATTTTAGAAGCTTTAACGGCTAATGTGTTTAGAACAGTGCTTACCGCTTTTGGTGTGTTTTGGGGAATATTTATTTTAGTAATCTTACTCGCAGCAGGAAATGGTTTAGAGAATGGTGTTAAAAAAGGATTTGATGGTATTGCAACAAATACCATGTTTATGTGGAGTCAAACTACATCAAAACCCTACAAGGGATTGCCTAAAACACGACGTTATGATTTTAAAAATAGTGATGTTGCAGCTTTAAAAGAGGCTTTGCCAGACTTACTATATGTGTCTCCTCGTAACCAATTAGGAGATTCTAATGATGGTGTTAATAATGTTGTTCGAGGTACAAAAACTTCTGCTTTTACTATTTTTGGTGATTATCCTGAGCTTATTAAACAACAGCCTATGGATATTATAAAAGGGCGTTTTATAAACCAACAAGATATTAAAGAAAATAGAAAAGTTGCCGTTATCGGGAAAGGAGTTATAAGTGGACTTTATGGAAAAGCCGAAGAAGTTATAGGAACATACATTAAAGTGAATGGTGTAAATTTTATGGTAGTAGGGGTTTATTATTCTAAAAATCAAAATAATGGAAACGCTGAAGCGGAACAAAAAAATATATTTGTTCCTTTTACAACCTTTCAGCAAGCCTTTAATTACGGAGATAAAGTAGGATGGATGGCGCTTACCGCAAATGATAAAGCCTCTATAACCGATTTAAAACCAAAGATCATAGAAATAATAAAAGAAAGACATTCTATTAATCCTATTGATGATAGAGCAGTTGGGAATTTCGATTTGTTTGAACGATTTAATCAAGTGCAAGGATTGTTTACAATCTTAACATTCATTGCTTATTTTGTAGGTACCTTAGTTTTAATTTCTGGAGTTATCGGAATTTCTAATATTATGCTTATCGTGGTAAAAGAGAGAACCAAAGAAATAGGAATTCGTAGAGCATTGGGAGCAACACCTGGAGCCATTCGCAGACAAATACTTTCGGAATCTATATTCTTAACTATTATATCTGGAATGTTAGGTATTGCTGTTGCAACTGGGGTTATTGCAATTCTTAATATGGTATTGGCTTCGATGCCTCAAGAAGGAGAAACGATGTTTGCGAATCCAACGGTAGATTTAAGAGTTGTTTTTGTGGCATTATTAATATTAGTAGGGTCAGGTTTGCTGGCAGGATTTATTCCGGCACAAACTGCAATAAATGTAAAGCCAGTAGATGCTTTGCGAGCAGAATAAATTATCAATCAATAAAATAATCGATTAAACAAAAAACAAAATGAAAAAAGGAGTAACCATAACCGTTTTAATTTTTATCGCAGTAGTTTTCTTCGGGGCTTTGTATTACTTGTATGCAAAAAATCAAGAGTCGCCAATTGTTTATCAAACAGAAAAAGCTGAGATAAAAACGATAGTTAAAAATACAATTGCGACAGGGAATATTCAGCCTGATGAAGAGGTACTTATCAAACCTAATATTTCGGGAATTATCGAAGCTGTTTATATAAAAGCAGGAGAGACTATAAAAGCAGGAGACATGATTGCTAAGATTAAAGTTGTTGCAAATGTTTCGAATGTAAGTAACACACAAAATCAAGTTCAGACAGCTAAGATTGCATTAGATAATCAAGAAAAATTATATCAAAGACAAAAAACATTGTTTGATAAAGGGGTAATTTCTGCAAATGATTTTGATGCTGCACAAGTGGCTTACAAACAAGCAAAACAAACTTATTTATCTTCTAAACAAAGTTTTGATATTGTAAAAACAGGAACTACATCTGGATTAGGAAATTATGCTAATACTTTAATTCGTTCAACAGTAACGGGAATGGTACTAGATGTACCTGTAAAAGTAGGTAATCAGGTTATCGAAAGTAATAATTTTAACGAAGGAACTACAATTGCGAGTGTGGCAGATGTGGGAAGAATGATTTTTGTTGGAAAAATTGATGAATCTGAAGTTGGAAAAATCAAAGAAAAAATGCCAATTGAAATTACCGTTGGAGCCATAGAAAACAAAAAATTTGATGCAATTTTACGTTATATTGCACCAAAAGGAGTGGTAGAAAATGGAGCGATTCAGTTTCAAATAAAAGGGTCGCTTGAAAATAGAGATGATACATTTATTAGAGCAGGTTTAAGTGCAAATGCATCGATTATATTAGATAAAGCAGAAAAAGTTTTGGCTATAAAAGAATCATTGGTACAATTTGATAAAAAAACTCAAAAGCCATATGTTGAAGTAGAAACTGCACCACAAAAATTCCAGAGAAAAGACCTTGTTTTAGGTGTTAGTGATGGAATTTATGTTCAGGTGAAAAGTGGTATTACAGCTACAGATAAAATAAAAATTTGGAATCAAGGCTTGATAAAAGAAGAAGAGAAAAAATAAGTAGCAGTTAGAAAAAAAGAATTTTTGGTTTTTAAAGAATGTTAAATTTGTATAGTATCTTTGCTATGCTTTGATTCAAAGTTTATGAAAAATAATAAATATATTTATTTTGTTTTTGTCTTGCTATTTGGAGCGTCAATTCAGGCGCAATCTAAAAAATGGACGTTAGAAGAATGCGTAAAGTATGCATTGGATAACAATATCTCGATTAAACAATCGGAATTAGATACCAGAAGTGCTACTATTGATAAAAAATCTGCTATAGGGAATTATTTGCCTACAGTAAATGCCAATGCTTCACACTCCTGGAACGTTGGTTTAAATCAGAATATTACAACGGGATTACTTGAAAATCAAACCACACAATACTCTTCTGTTGGAGCAAGTGTAGGAGTTGATATCTATAAAGGATTACAAAATCAGAATACATTACGAAAAGCTAATTTATCTATTGTAGCATCAAAATATCAATTGCAAAAAATGCAAGAAGATATTTCGCTTAATGTAGCAAATGCATTTTTGCAAGTACTTTTTAATAAAGAAAATTTAAAAGTACAACAAGAACAACTTGCAATTAGTGAGAAACAATATACACGTTCAGACGAATTGGTAAAAGCAGGAACAATCCCAAGAGGAGATTTATTAGATATTAAAGCTACTGTTGCAACTGGTAAACAAAATGTTATCATTGCAGAGAATACGTTGCTAATTTCTAAATTAAGTTTGGCACAGTTGTTACAACTAAAACAATTTGAAGATTTTGATGTTGTTGACGATACCAATATAAATGATGGAAATTCTATTTTGTCACAGTCGGCAAGTACAATTTATGAAAAAGCAAAAGAAGAAAGAACAGATTTAAAAATTGCTAAAACGAATCTGGAAATTGCAGAGAAAAATGTCTCTATTGCCAGAGGTGCTTATCAGCCTACTTTAAGTGCATTTTATAATTTTAATACCAGAGCAAGTTACTCAGATATTGTTACAGGGGCAGTTCCGGATGCAAATAATCCTACCAAGCAAATTGGTTTTGTACAAGGGACAAATCAAAGTGTATTGCAAAATAATTTTTCGCCAGTTTTAGGAAATGCAGCGCCAATTTTGGATCAGTTTAAAGATAATAAAGGACAGTCGTTTGGTTTCCAGTTATCAGTGCCAGTTTTTAATGGTTTCTCTGCAAGAAATAACGTAGAACGTTCAAAAGTAAGTTTAGAGAAATCTAAGATCGAATTAGAACAAAAAAACTTAGATTTACAGCGTAATGTTTATACTGCTTTTACAGATGCAAAAGGAGCGTTAAATGCACATGAAGCATCGGTTGTGGCATTAGAGTCAAGACAAGGAGCTTATGATTATGCTAAAGAAAAATTTGCAGTAGGATTAATGAATGCATTTGATTTTAATCAATCACAAACATTACTTACTAATGCACAGTCGGAAGTTATTAGAACGAAGTACGACTATATATTTAAAATTAAAATATTAGAATTCTATTTTGGAATTCCGATTGTTAAAAACTAGTTCATTATGTCAAAAAAAACAATTTATTTCTTATTAGGCGGCGTAATAGTTGTCATTGCAGCATTAGTTTGGTTTAAGAAAGAAGGTGTAATAGGAAATAAAGATGCTGGTACAGAAATAGAAGTTGCAAAAGTAATGGCATCGACTATTGTAGAAACTGTTTCGGCAACAGGAAAAATTCAGCCAGAAATTGAAGTGAAAATTTCATCAGAGGTTTCAGGAGAAATTATTGCGCTAAATGTAAAAGAAGGGCAAGTTGTTAAAAAAGGAGATTTATTGGTAAAAATAAATCCGGATTTATATACATCAAGTTATGATCGTACCGTTTCTAATTTGTCTGGAGCCAAAGCTGGTTTAAGTCAATCAGATGCTTCTTTTAAAGAGGCAAAGGCTAGTTATGAAAGAAATAAAAAGTTATTTGAAAAAGGAATTATTTCCAAGTCAGATTGGGATAAAGCAATAGCTTCTTTTGAAGTTGCCAAAGCAACCAAGCAAAATTCTTATTTTGCTGTACAAAGTGCTTCAGCATCTGTAAATGAAGCTAAAGATAATTTAAGACGTACTACTATTTATGCTCCTGCAGATGGAACAATTTCTGTGCTTAATGTAGAGCTTGGAGAGCGTGTTTTAGGAACCCAACAAATGGCTGGAACTGAAATTTTAAGAGTTGCCAACCTGAACAATATGGAAGTTGAAGTTGATGTAAACGAAAATGATATTGTAAAAATAAAAGTTGGAGACGAAGCAAATGTTGAAGTAGATGCTTATTTAAAAAAGCAATTTAAAGGTATCGTAACAAGTATCTCTAATTCAGCGAGCAGTACATTAACATCTGATCAGGTAACAAACTTTAAAGTTAAAGTAAGAATTTTAAAAGAATCGTATCAGGATTTATTGGAAGGGAAGCCAGAAGCATATTCGCCTTTTAGACCAGGAATGACAGCAACAGTTGATATTATAACAAACACAAAAAAGAATGTGTTGGCGGTGCCAATAAGTGCCGTAGTTGTAAAATCTGATACTACAGCAGTAAAAGAAATTAAAGTTGAAGACCCAAATGATAAAAAAGTAGCTCCTAAAAATGATAAAAAATTCGAATGTGTTTTTGTGAAAGAGGGAGATAAAGCTAAAATTAGAATCATTAAAACAGGAATTCAAGATGATACAAACATCGAAGTAATGTCTGGACTGAAAGCCGGAGATGTGGTAATTACAGGACCATACACAACAGTTTCGAAAGATTTGAATTCAGGAGATAAGGTTAGCCTTAAATCCGATAAAGAAAAAAAATAATAATGACAAGACAATCTAGTTCTATAGTAGAATTAGATTGTTTTTTGTTTCCATAAAATATAAAATTAGTTTGGCTTACATTCTTAATATTGAAACCGCTACAAAGAACTGTTCTGTTGCTTTAGCAAAAGAAGGAAAAATTATTCTGCACAAAGAAATCTCTGAAGAAGGCTATTCTCACGCCGAAAGATTACATGTTTTTATCGAAGAATGTATTCAGGAAGCAGGAATTACTTATAAGGATTTATCTGCAATTGCAGTTAGTCAGGGACCTGGATCTTACACAGGATTGCGTATAGGTGTTTCGGCTGCAAAAGGGTTATGTTTTGCCCTGAATATCCCATTAATAGCTGTAGATACATTACAAACATTAGCTTCTCAGGCAAATGTTACAAATGGTTTAATTGTTCCGATGCTAGATGCTAGACGAATGGAAGTGTATAGTGCTGTGTTTAACTCAAAGTTAGAAAAGCAAAGAGAAATTTTGGCTGAAATTATTACCGAAAACTCTTTTGAAGAATATACCGAAACAATTTATTTTGTTGGAGATTGTGCCGAAAAATGCAAACCAGTTTTAACAAAAGAAAATTTTATTTTTCTAGAAGAAGTTAAATACCCATCGGCAAAAGAAATGAGTACTATAAGTTTTGATAAATTCAAAATAAACGACATTGTAGATGTCGCTTATTTTGAACCTTACTATTTGAAAGATTTTATGGTTACAACTCCCAAAAAGTAATAAAAACTATTTTATTTTTGAAGAGTATAAGGCTGAACAGAAATTCCTGCTTCGTCTAAAGCAATTTTGCAATTTTCTAAAGTCTGAGAAATAACAGTTCCGAAATTTTCATTTTTTGCCCAAGGACGCACTGCAAATTCTACAGAACTAGTTGTTAGGTTTTTTACAAAAACTTCTGGCGCAGGATTCTTAAGCACATTAGGATTGTCTACTAATATTTTTTCAAGAATATCTTTTGCCTTTTTAATATCAGCATCATAAGCAATTGCAAATGTTAAGTCAGCTCTGCGTTGACCTTGCATAGAATAATTAATAATTGTGCCATTAGATAAAGCTCCATTTGGTACAAATACAGTTTGATTGTTTGCGGTAAGCAACTTAGTTACAAATATTTGTATTTCAGAAACGGTTGCAATAATACCTTGTGCTTCAATTGTGTCACCAACTTTAAAAGGTTTAAATACAATTATAAGCATACCTCCTGCAAAATTAGAAAGGGAACCTTGTAGTGACAAACCTACTGCAAGACCCATGGCACCTAGAATAGCTACAAATGAAGATGTTTCAATTCCTAGTTTAGAGATAAATGATACAAATAGTAATATTCGTAATGCCCACAATAAAATATCTGCAAGGAATTTAGATAAGGTAGGGTCGAGGTTACGTTTTACCATTATTCGACGCATTACTCTATTTACAACACGAATAATGTAGAGTCCTACAAATAAAATAAGAAAAGCTGAAATTAGTTTTGGAGAATAATCAACTAATATTTTTATAAATTGATTAACGTACTCACTAATTTGTTCTGGATTTAGATTCATTTTTTTTTAATATAAAAAAACCTTCTCATAGAGAAGGTTTGAATTAGTTTGACAAAGATAAAAATTAATTATTTTATTAATTAAAAATCGAGATCATCTTTAACTATTTATTTAATGCTTTATCCGAAGCTTCATCGGCATCGGCAGCAAGTGATTTTGTTTCTTCAGTAACAGTTTCAGCTGTTGTTGAAGCAGTTTCTTTAACCGAATCAACTGCTTTTTCGATAGCATCCGAAGCTTTTCCAGCATATTCGCTCACAGTATCTTTTGCTTGATTTACATAATCTTCAGCGCTGTCTAATATTGGGGCAGAAACTTCTTTAACCTTTTCGAAAGTTTCTCCAGCAAATGTTTCCGCTTTTTCAAGATATGGAGCCGATGCTTCTTTAACCTTGCCTATGGTTTCTTCGGCAAATGTTTCGGCTTTTTCAAGATAAGGAGCAGCAGCTTCTTTTGCTTGTTCAAATGTACTTTCGGCTTGGTCTGCTAATTCTGTAGCAGACTCCTTGGCAGTGCCGAACAAATTCTTAAAAAATGTTGATAATCCCATAATAGTTCTTGTTGATTAATTTAGATTACAATATTAATCTTTTTTTAAAGAAATATATTATTTACGGAGTAATAATTTATTGATAATAAGTAGTTTGTGTTTTTGGTTTCGTTTTTTTACGACAATAAAAAAGCGCTCCGATTGAAGCGCTTTTTTAAATTTTTTATAGAAATGAAGGGTTATGCATTTACAGCTTCTACTTTTATGTTATCGTCATTTAGCATACTTTTTAGCATATTTTCGATACCACTTTTAAGTGTAAACGTTGATGACGGACAACCGCTACAAGCTCCTTGTAAAATCACTTTTACAGTTTTATCCGTTTCATTATAAGAATCAAAAGCAATATTTCCACCATCGGCAGCTACCGCAGGTTTTACATACTCTTCTAATATATTGATAATTTGTTGTGATGTTGTATCCAGTTTATCAAAAGCTTCATCTTTAGTAACATCATTTTTAGTTGCTACTTCTATCAGACTTTCGTCTAAAACTGTTCCTCCGTTTTCAATATATTGTTTAATGAAAGTTCTTAGCTCAAGAGTAATTTCTTGCCAATCATTAATTTCATATTTAGTTACCGAAATATAATTTTCATCTATAAAAATCTCTTTTACATAAGGAAATTTAAATAATTCTTGTGCTAATGGAGAAGATGCAGTTTGGTCAATATTTTTGTATTCTATTGCATTTTTAGTCAACATTCTGCTTACTACAAATTTTAGGGCTGCAGGATTAGGAGTCGATTCACCATAAACAGTTATTGGCTGCTTTTTAGGTTTATTTTCGTCAATACTTATTATTACTCCACCATCGTTTACAAAAGCTTCGATTTGTTCAGCTACAGCATCTTTTACATCATCCCATTCAACAATGCTATATCTTTCGATAGCAATAAAATTACCTGAGATATATACGGTTTTTACAAATGGTAAATGAAAAAGTTTTTGAGCTAATGGAGAGTTTTTAGCTTCATCAATATTTTTAAATTCAAAGCTCTCATTCTTAGTTATAAAGTCAGGAAATTCGAATTTTAGTATAGTAGGATTTTGTGTTTCTTTTATAGTGAGTTTTGTCATGATTTAGTAATTTTTTACAAATTTACTAAAGTTATTTTCTACTAATAGTTATATTTGATATTTAATATGAAAATAGCGTATTATTTCCTCAATCTTAGGAATTTTTACCATATTTTAATACTAAAATAAAATTTTAACACCTACTTTAATAAACCTGCCCCCAATGTATAGTAAAATTAAATATTCAGTTTTTCTATTATTTATATTTTCTTATTCATACTCTCAAGAAGGGATTCCTGTTTATTCAGATTATTTATCGGATAATTATTATTTGATACATCCTTCGATGGCTGGTGCGGCAAATTGTGCAAAACTTAGATTAACAGCGCGTAAGCAATGGTTTGGTCAAGATGATGCGCCAACATTGCAAACATTAAGTTTTAATGGTCGAATTGGAGATAGTAGGTCAGGAGCTGGAATTATAGTTTTTAATGATAAAAATGGTTATCATTCTCAAAAAGGAGTTAAACTTACTTATGCATATCATATTCTTTTTTCTAGAGATGAAATAGATTTAAATCAGCTTTCATTTGGTATGAATGTAGGTGTAATTCAGAATCAGTTAGACGAAACAGCTTTTGAAGCATTTGATCCAATTGTTGTTGGAGATATTCAAAAGGATACTTATTTTAATGTAGATTTTGGAGCATCATATAACTATCTTAACTTTTATGCCCATGCCACAGTTCAAGGAGCTGTTGAATCAAGACGAGAAATATATACAGAATTTGAAAGTGATAATCTGAGAAAATATCTTTTGAGTGCAGGATATGTCTTTGGAAATAAAAAGAAATTATTGTGGGAACCTTCAGTTCTTTTTCAATTATTTGATAAAACCAAAGAGAAGTTAGTCGATTTTAATCTGAAAGCATATAAGAATATGGATTTTGGTAGTCTTTGGGCTGGGTTATCATATAGAAGAAGTTTTGATGGAGCCCAATATTATAATGGTTCCGGAATATCTACTCAAAAATTACAATACATAACTCCTATTTTAGGGGTTAATTATAAAAACTTCATGTTTGCTTACACATATTCGCAAGTTACGGGTAATGTAAAGTTTGATAACGGTGCATACCATCAAATTACTTTGGGACTTAACTTATTCTGTAAGCGTGAACGATATGATTGCGATTGTCCTGCAATAAACTAATTATAATTCATTTTAAAAATAAATTTCATGTTGATAAAATCTGTAAACGGAAAAACACCTAATATTCCAGAGGATTGTTATGTAGCCGAAAATGCAACGATTGTAGGAGATGTTTCTTTTGGAGATTCATGCAGCGTTTGGTTTAATGCTGTGATTAGAGGAGATGTAAATTTTATTAAAATCGGGAATAAAGTAAATATTCAGGATGGTGCTGTTATTCATTGTACTTACCAAAAGCATCCAACGATTATAGGAAATAATGTTTCTATAGGGCATAATGCAATTGTACATGGTTGTACGATACATGATAATGTATTAATAGGAATGGGAGCAATCGTAATGGATAATTGCGTTGTCGAGAGCAATGCTATTGTAGCTGCTGGCGCTGTAGTAACACAAAATACAGTTGTAACTTCTGGTAGTATTTATGCTGGAGTTCCTGCAAAGAAAGTAAAAGATATAGACCAATCTGATTTTGCTGGCGAAATAGAACGTATTTCTAATAATTACGTAATGTATTCCAGCTGGTTTAAAGAAGAGTAGAGGTAGTTACAAATTTATTTTTTCGAAGAAAGCATTTTTATAGCTTTCGCTGATAGGAATTCTTTTATCTCCAATCAAAGCTTTATTTTTTTGAATTGATTTTACGTGTTTGATATTAATAATGTACGATCGGTGAATTCTGGAAAAACCTTTATTCGAAAGTAAATTTTCAAGCTTTATAAGGCTTATTAATGTTAAGGTGTACTTATTGTCTGTGGTATAAATTTTTACATAATCTTTTAATCCTTCGATAAATAAAATATCCGAAAAGTTTAGTTTTACATTCTCATATTCGGCTCTTACAAACATGAAATCATGGTTGATTTCGGGAGCCGAAATAGGATTTACACTTGCAGGAATATGCAACGGATTAAATAATTGTTGTGCTCTTACAACCGATTTTAAAAAACGATGAAACGGAATTGGTTTTACTAAATAATCTACAGCACCAAGATTAAATCCTTCAACAGCATAATCAGAATAAGCTGTTGTAAAAATGACTAAAGGTTTCTTTTCGATAGCATTTAAAAAATCTATTCCTGAAAAATGAGGCATTTCAATATCCAGAAATATCAAATCAATACTCGTTTGATTTATAATAGAAATAGCATCAATTGCGTTATTGAAAGTACTTACTAACTCTAAAGAATCGACTTTACTCACAAAATCCTTAAGTAACTCGACTGCCAGAGGTTCATCATCTATAATTACACATTTCATTTGTCGTCTTTTTTAGATAAATTTATGATACGAAAATATAACTTGACCACTAAAGACAAGTTAAAATTAGATTTTCAATAGTTAATTTCCTGTTATAGTTTATTGCTATCTAGACCATTATTAACTTAATCTTAAGTGATAGCAGTTTGTATTTCGTCTAGTTTTAAGTTGAGATGTACGTTGTAAAATTTCTTTGTTTCGGTTATTTTAAGTTCGTGTGCATCTGGATAAAGAAGGTTTAGTCGACTTTGAATATTAGTTAATCCAATTCCAGAATTTTCAGGGTCTTTTTTATAGTTTTCTACTTTATTTTCTACCCAAAAATCCAAGCTGTTTTGTCCGATAACTATTCTAATTTTTACAAAAGCAGCTCCTTTATAATCTGTTCCATATTTAAAAGCATTCTCTACAAATGAGATTAACAATAACGGTTCTATAAATTTGTTTTTAGGTTCACCATGTACATTAATAGTAATGTTCTCGATGTTGTTTAGTCTTAATTTTTGTAACTCAATGTAATTCTGAATGTAGTTTATCTCTTTCTCGAGAGCTACCGTTTTATTGTCAGTCTCATACAACATATAGCGCATCAATTCAGACAATGTTACGATTGCATCTGGAACTAAATCAGATTTTTTATGTGCTAGAGAATAAATACTATTTAATGAATTGAACAAAAAATGAGGATTTGTCTGTTTTCGCAAATAAATCAACTCAGTAGTTGTACGATGTGTCTCAGCTATTAATTTATTTTGTTGGTTATTATAAAATTCTGATAATGTCTTAATAATAGCACTTATAGTTACTATTAAAATATAAAAAAACGAAGGAGCTATTTTAAAAAACAAGGGCTGAGTAACCATTGTAGTTCTAAATTTAATATTCTTAAAATGGACAGGAGGTCCTTCACTAGGAACTGTTTTCATCGGAGGCATTCTCCTGGCTAGTTGTATATCGGGTATGAAATAACTATCCCGAATGATTATAAAAGTGACAATTAGAGCTATAATAAATACGGAATAGAGCCAGTACTTTTTTTGTAAAAGCAATGCTGGAACTAAATAGAAATAGTTTAGATAAAATAATATAATTCCAGTAATCCATTGAACATAAAAATCAGGCGTTATCTGGAACGGGCTTTCGTAAAATTGAATCAATGAGGTTAGGATAAAGAAAGTCCATATAACACTATGAAATAGTATTTTGTTAGAACTAGTATTCTTGATTATTTCGACGTTCATTTAGATAGTTATATCTAATAAAATTAAATCTTTTTTTGTTACCGTTGGTGATAAATTAGCTTCAAGCTTTTTTACTACCAAATTCCCAGTTTTTAAGGCTTCTTTTTCGGTAGTAAAGCTCTTGTTATTATCAATAACAGGAATTATGGTTTGCTTGATTATGATTTTTTCATCATTAGCAATTGTGTATCCCCAACCAGTAGCGGTTTTTATAGATTCTACATGATATTTCTCTTTTTTATTGCAAGCTACAAGTAATAAAATAGTAATTACTGCAATGATTTTTGAGACCGAAGAATAAGAATTCTTCTGGATTTTTGCCCAGAAGAATCGATTTTTGATATTAATTGTCATCATCATTTTGTTCTTCCAGAGGTTTAAATTCCCATGCATCATCATAATAAGACGAACCAGATCTGCCTAATAAAACAAACCCTCTATCATTAATAGCGAAACCAACAGCGTCAGTTCTTGAGGCACCTTCTAGCGAGGTTCTTTCTTGCCATAAATCAGTAATTGGGTTGTATTCCCAGATTGTTTTTGAGCCTTCTCCACAAACAATATATCCTAAGCCATTCATAGTAAAACTAGAGGAATTTGAGCGCATTATTGAGTATGTTTCATGGTCATCTTCGCTATCGTCGAGATTTCTTTTTTTAGTCCAAAGATCAGTGCTTGGATCAAACTGCCAGAAATCATTTTGATTCGAACCGCTATTTACACCAGTCCCTAAATATGCTTTGTTATTAATTACAAAAACGGTTGCATTTCTTCTTTTGTTTCCACTAAAGCCATTTACCTGAGTCCAGGTATTAGAGTTTTGATTGTACTGATAAAAATCTTTTAGATAATTACCATCGTAACCTGTGCCGAAATAGGCTTTTCCGCCAACTTGAAATCCTACGGCCGAATAACGTGCCGTACCTGCAAATTCTGCTTTTTGTTCCCAAACATTCGTTGCGGGGTTGTACTCATAAAAGTCTTTTAATTTATTAGTACCATCATAACCAAGACCAATGTAGCCTTTTCCGTTTAACTCAAAAGCAGATGCAGAGCTTCTGGCAACTCCTGGAAATTGTGCTTTTTGCTCCCAATAATCACCTATAGAATTGTACACCCAAAGATCTTTTAGATACTCATCTCCAGTATATCCTGTTGCGACATAAGCATATGCTCCAATTACAAAACTTGCAGCACTAGATCTTGCAGGACCATCAAAAGCAGATTTTTTGATCCAGTTTCCCATCAATTCATCATCGGAATTATCATTACTACAGCCTACAAAAGAGAGACTCGTAATAAATGTTGCGAATAATATTCCTTTTTTTAAACTATTCATAATGTATTATATTTATTAGTGTTTGTATTTTATACCAATGTTAAGAATGTAGCTGTTGCCGATATTAAAATCATAAACGTTATCGTTATCATGATTTGATAATTGGTATTTTTTATTAAAATCATACCCGGCTTTAAAATTCACAAACCAATTTCCATCCATGTTTCTCTCATATTCTAATGCAGTAGTAATTTGAGATAAACTCGCTTTTGTGGCTGTATTACCGTCTAAATATTTAGTGTTATCCAGATTAAAAAAATCTCCATTAAAACTATTTGTCAGCCTAAATACATTTCTTTCATTGTTAGAATATGTTATTGCTGAATTAGGAAAACCAATAGTCATTGTAGCAGCGTCACTTATTTTATGATAAAAAGAAAATGTGGGAGTTATTTTGGGTAATCCTAAGGCATTCGTCCTTTTTACTCCAATATTTATTGTGTTGTTTTTATCTATAATCTTATTAATCTCTAATCCTCCTAAAACCGATAAATCTGAAAGATTAAGGTTTTGCTGAAAATTTAATGTTGGTTCTATTTCTAGGTTCAACGTTGTTTTTTGTGTTAATAGATGTGTAACTACTAATGTGTTTTTAATACTGTTATATGGATTATAATTGTACTTAAAATCATAGTTTTCTATGTCATACTTAACTCTGATATTTTTGTATTGTAATGTATTTGTAATCTTGTTTTTGGTATCGATGTTTTTATAAGCCGAAATTCCGATGCTTGTTTCGTTTAATGTGATTTTATCTGCAGGTTCTGTCTTTATGTTCAAATCCACGCTATAGCCATTTTGAGCATAAATTGTAAACATCGGAACCATAATAAGTAAGGATAGTAAAGTTTTTATTTTCATTATTTATTTATTGGTTCAAAAGTAGTTATGATATTATTTTTAAAAAAAGAAGATATATATATCGGCACTTCCAATAGACTAAATGGCAAATTTTAGTGCTGAATGATGTATTTGTTATCGCTTAGTGTTTATAGATTGTTTTGTTCTATTTATAGATACAAAAGCCTAGACTGTATATGTTGTGATGTTCTCTAGAAAAGTGCATTTTATATTTGTTCAAAAAATATTTATGTACAAGTTATTGTTACCGCTGTTTCTGGGAGTTTTTATGACTTCCTGTAATTCGGATAGAGATGCCGGAGAATTTGTTGTTGGTTCGGATTATTTATCGGTAGGGAATAAAGTAATCTTGATTGATACTTTAACAGTTGATATGTCTACTATCAATTTTGATTCATTGGTTACATCTAGTCAAAAAAGGATTTTGGTAGGAAACTATGTAGATCCTATTTTTGGGAAGGTAAAATCGGATAGTTACCTCCAATTAATTGCAAATAATTATAACTTAAATACAGGAGGTTCAGATACGAATTTGCCAAATTATGTTTTTGATTCCATTGCAATGGTTCTGAGATATGATAACTATTTTTTTGGAGATACAACCCAAACTCAGACATTCGATATTCATCGATTAACTCAAAAAGTAAAGCCAAATAAGGAGGATAAAAATTTCTACAATAATTCGACTCTAACTTATGCTCCTGAAAGTTTGGGGATGATTTCATATAAACCCCGACCAACTGAAAAAGATTCTATTAATATAAGAATGAGTGATGTTTTTGGTTCAGAGCTCTTTCAGAAATTAAAGAAAAAGGAAGTTACCAATTTTGATGAATTTACAGAATACTTAAAAGGAATGGTTCTTACATCATCTACCGCAAATTCATCGAGTGTTATCGGGTTTAATCAAGCAACAAGTGTAGTGCGGCTTTATTACTCAATACATCAAGGGCAATCTGAAACTTCTCTAATAAAAGATTTTTCTATTCTGGATGCTTCCAGGCAGTTTAATAATATCTCATTAGACAGGACAGGTACACTTATTCAGAACTTGCCAGTTTCATCGAGTAAATTACCAAGTTCCCAAACAGAGAATAAGGGGTTTATTCAGTCAGGAACAGGAATTGCTTGTAGGATTGATTTTCCAGGTATAAAGAAACTTAAATATATAGCCGAAAAAGGAGCAATTGTAGACGCTCAATTGATAATAAAACCAGTTGCCAATTCTTATTCTAAGATATATCCATTGGCTGATTCATTACGTGTGTATGTAGGAGATAATTTAAACAGAATTAGTGGTACGCTTAATAATTCGTCGGGTGCAGCCATGTATGCCTTATTAAATAAAGCTAGTGATGAGTTTGATGAAAATGTAGCATACAAAATTGCGATAGGAGGTTTTTTGCAAAAAGAAATGTTGAAACAGTCTGATCTGAAATCCTCATTAATCATTACACAGCCTAATATAAATAAAGCAGTTAATCGACTTGTTTTGGGAAATCAGAAATTACAAAGCAATAAAATGGAATTGAAAATTTATTACATCACTTATTAAATGAAAAATAAAATAGCGTTTGCAAGTTTACTAGTTTTAATGTCGTTGACATCGTTTTCTCAAAGTATTTCTAGTTCTCCATATTCACTTTACGGATTGGGTAGTTTATATGATTCAGATTTTGGGCCAATTCCTTCTATTGGCTCTTCGGGAATTGCATTACCATCTAATGAATTTATTAATAATCTTAATCCAGCTTCATTAGGATTTATGTATCAAAACCATTTTTTGTTTGATGTTGGAGGTAAATTTATCGAAACCACATATCAAAATAATTCAAAATCTGAGAACCGTAATAATGCTCAGTTTTCTCATATTGCATTTGCTTTTCCAGTTACACAAAAGTCGGCTTTTAGTGTTGCTTTACGGCCTTATTCGAGTGGAGCATTTAAAATTTCAAATTTAAAAATTCCAATAGAAAACAGTCAGGATAAGTATAATTTAGATGTAACAGGAACTGGAGGTTTAAATAATTTTGATTTCTCGTACGCCTACAAAATCAATAAAAAACTGTCTTTGGGACTTTCTGCGGCTGTACTTTTTGGTAGCACTACAGATGATAGGTATTATACGGTAATGAACTCTATTACTAACATTAACAAAAAAACTAATTACAACGGGCTAAGACCAACTCTTGGAGTTCAATATCAAATAGATTCTACATTAACAATTGGCTCAACGTTTAAATCACCATCAAGAATAAAAGCTTCTAAAGTACAAAGTGTAACAATTGTAGGAGATTCGGGCACGATAACCACAGATTCTGATACAGCTTCAGACGTCGATGATTTTTATTTGCCTACAGAAATTGGAGTAGGGGTTAGCAAGGTTTTTAAAAATAATTTGACCATGTCTTTTGATTATGAAAAGAGCCTTTGGAACGACACTAAGCAATCAGAATTGTATGGAGATTTTGTAAATCAAGACCGATTTGCATTCGGAGTTTCTTATAAGAGTAAAAAGAATGCTCGTAAATACGTAGATCGTATTGGGTATGGAACGGGAATAAATTATGATACTGGTTATCTGGAAGTCGACAATCAGAGGGTTAAAAACGTGTCTTTTTCGCTTGGATTAACGCTTCCTTTAGAGAGTAACTCTTTTTCTACTTTAAATATTTCGTACTCTTACGGACAAAAAGGGAAAATTGGCGATGGACTTATAAAAGAGAATTACCATAAAATATCTCTCAATTTATCATTGGATGGTTTATGGTTTGTTAAGAGAAAAATTGATTAATAGTTAAAAATTTTTCTCTTCAACTTTGTATTTATTCTCTAGTATATCCGATAAAACTTTTGGATTACCATTAGTGTAAAAAATTGGTTCATCTACAGGGCCATTATTAAATCCTGTTTTTTCGCGTAATATATTTTGCGTTTGTTTTGCAACAGCTTCACCTGAATCTATAATATGAATGTGTTCGGGTAATATTTTTTTTATCTGAGGTATTAAATATGGATAATGACTACATCCTAATACCAAATAATCAATATTAGCCTCAATCATTGGTCTGAGGTAAGATTCAAGAAGTTGAGCCATCTCAGGAGAATTTAAATCTCCATTTTCAATTAATTGTACTAAACCATGACCTACTTGTTCAATAATTTTGGTGTCTTGGTACATTTCGGTTGCTTTGTTAAAAAGCTCACTGTTTAAAGTACCTTGAGTAGCCAGGATTCCAATAGTCTGCGTTTTTGAATTTGTTGCAGCTGGTTTTATTGCAGGTTCTATTCCTATAAATGGAACAGTGTATTGTTCTCTTAATTCTTTAATAGCATTTGTAGTTGCGGTATTGCATGCAACAACAATTAGTTTACAACCCATATCTAGTAAAAAATCTACATTTTTTTTACTTAAGTCCACTATTTCCTGTTTGGTCTTTTGACCATAAGGAGCATTTTTAGTATCTGCTAAATAGATTGTCTTTTCGTTAGGAAGTAACTGATGAATTGCAGTCCAAATAGAAGTGCCACCAATGCCTGAATCGAAAACGCCTATGGGATTATTGTTTGTCATAAAAACAAAGTTAAGTATTTTTTGGAATCAAAAAAAAGCCTTTAACTAGGATTTTTGAGTGGAATAAAATTAATTTTTATGTATAAAAAAAAACTGCTCGAACCATTTTATTGGCGAGCAGTTTTTTATT
>NZ_NCWQ01000028.1:0-41956 GCF_002156885.1 Flavobacterium sp. AJR
CTTTACTTTTGTAAATCCGTATCATCCGCGTCCCTTTATAGATAATCTAAGTTAGCAACTCTTTCTCAAAGTCCTAAAAAATCTGTGGCCTGTTTTTTAGTTTAATAGCTTCAACGCTTCAATTAATTTTTTATTTTCAGCTTCAGTTCCAATAGTTAATCGCAAACAATTTTCGCATAATGGCTGAGTCGTTCTGTTTCTTATAACGATTCCTTTAGCGATTAATTCATCATATCTTTTGTTGGCATCGTCTACTTTTACCAATATAAAATTAGCTTCAGTTGGATATATTTTTTCTACAAATTTAACATTAAGTAATACTTTAAGTAATTGCTCTCTTTGCGCTATTATTGCAGCTATTTCGGTATTAATTTTAGCCGTTTCTTTTAATCGTAAACCTGCTCTTTGTTGTGTAAGTTCGTTTACATTATAAGGAGGTTTTATTTTGTTTAAAACTGAAATTACCGCTGCCGATGCATAACAAATTCCTAAACGTATTCCTGCTAAACCATACGCTTTAGAGAGTGTTTGGGTGATTACCAAATTAGGATATTCGTCTAGTTCGTTAATCCAGCTTTCTTTTTTAGAGAAATCAATGTAAGCTTCGTCTATAACTACCAAACCTTTAAAATTCTGCAATAAAGCTACTACGCTTTCATCAGAAAATGAATTTCCTGTAGGGTTATTTGGCGAACATAAAAAGAGTATTTTGGTATTAGCATCTACAGCTTCTAATATTTGGTCAACTTTTGGTTGGAAATCTTCCGAAAGCAAAACCTCTTTATTTTCTACATCATTTATATTAGCCAGAACACTATACATTCCGTATGTAGGCGGCAATGAAATTATATTATCTTTTTTTGGTTCACAAAATGCACGAAACAATAAATCTAATACTTCATCGCTTCCGTTTCCTAATAAAATTTGGTTTAGGTTAATGCCTTTTTGCTTTGCTAAAACTTGTTTTACATTATTTTGCTGTGGATCTGGATAACGATTTACGCCGTTTTCAAAAGGATTTTCATTAGCATCCAAAAAAACCATATCGGCAGTATCAAAATCCTCAAATTCATCACGTGCTGACGAATAAGGCTTTAAGATTTTTACGTTCTCACGTACTAGTGTATTTATATCAAAATTTTTCATCAATTTAATTTTGTTCCTGCAAGGTTTTTAAAACCTTGTAGGTATGATTATTTATAACAAAGTTTATCACGAGTCTGATTACATAAAACCTACAAGGTTTTAAAAACCTTGCAGGATTCTAACCTCAAAGTCACCGCATTTTTATGAGCTTGTAATCCTTCGGCTTCAGCCATAATTTCAATAGCTTTTCCGATATTCTGGATTCCTTTTTCGGTTATTTTCTGGAAAGTCATCGATTTCATAAAACTATCTAAATTCACTCCACTATAATTCTTAGCATATCCATTTGTTGGCAAAGTATGATTGGTTCCAGAAGCGTAATCACCAGCACTTTCGGGTGTATAATTACCTATAAAAACTGATCCTGCATTGTAGATTCCATCCGAATAAAAATCATCTTCATTTGTACAAATAATAAAGTGTTCTGGACCATATTCGTTAATTAACTGAAGCGCAACAGTACTATTTTCGACAAAAATGAGTTTTGAATTTGCAATTGCTTTTTCAGCGATTGCTTTTCTTGGTAAAACAGCAATTTGCGATTGAATTTCATTTTCTACAGCATCAATCAGTGTCTTAGATGTAGAAACTAAAATCACCTGACTATCTGTTCCGTGTTCTGCTTGCGATAACAAATCCGAAGCTACAAAGGCTGGAACGGCGCTATCATCAGCAACTACCAATAATTCTGATGGTCCTGCAGGCATATCTATTGCTACGCCAAACTGTGTTGCCAGTTGTTTTGCCACGGTTACAAACTGATTTCCTGGACCAAATATTTTATAAACTTTAGGGATTGTTTCTGTACCAAACGTCATTCCGGCAATGGCTTGAATCCCCCCTACTTTTATAATTTTGGTTACTCCGCATAAATTTGCTGCATATAAAATAGCTGGATTTATTTTACCTTTTTTATCTGGAGGAGAACACAAAACGATTTCATTACAACCTGCAATTGCTGCCGGAACTGCAAGCATTAAAACTGTAGAAAATAAAGGCGCTGTTCCTCCCGGAATATACAAACCTATTTTTTGAATCGGTCTTTTTTCTTGCCAGCAATTTACACCTTCGGTAGTTTCGATAATGATTCTATCTGTTTTTTGAGCTAGGTGAAACTTGTAAATATTGCTTTTTGCTAGCTGAATAGCTTCTTTAAGTTCATCAGCAATCAAAGCAATTGCTTCGTTTATTTCGTTTTGTGATACTTCATTAGTGTCTAAAGCAATTCCATCAAATATCGATGTGTATTTAGAAACTGCTTCGTCTCCCTTTTTTTGTACTTCTTTAAATATTTCTTTAACCGTAGTTTCGATATCATCGATTGTTTTGGTTGGTCTTTTTAATATTTCCGACCAAGTCTCGGGTGCTGGGTTGTATATCTTGTTCATTATTTTTTTTTTTATGCTTTAAGCTTTAGGCTCTAGGCCATAAGCTTTATCAACTTTGTGTTCTCATTTTAGGGCTTAAAGCTTAAAGCCTATTGCTTAAAGCTAAAAAGCAACGCTTTTTATTAAAGTACCATTTTCTCGATTGGACATACCAAAATTCCTTCGGCTCCAACATCTTTTAGCTTGTCTATTACATCCCAAAAAGTGTCTTTATCGATTACTGAGTGTACACTACTCCATCCTTCTTGTGCCAATGGTAATACGGTAAGGCTTCGTAAAACGGGAAGTATCTTACCTACTTCTTCTATTTTATCATTCGGAATATTCATTAGTATATATCTTGATTTTCTAGCTCTAAGAACCGATTCTATTCTGAATTTAAGCGTGTCGATTAGTTTCTGATTTTCAGGGTTTATCTTAGGAGAAACGGCTAGAACTGCCTCGCTTTTTAAGATTATTTCTACTTCTTTCAGATTATTTTTAAACAAAGTACTTCCGCTTGATACGATATCTACAATAGCATCGGCAAGACCAATATTTGGTGCAATTTCTACCGACCCTGAGATTTGGTGAATGTCTACCGATAATCCGAAAGAATTAAAATATTCGTTAACCGTATTCGGGTATGAAGTTGCAATACGCAATCCGTTAAGATCTTTTATAGAATTGTATTCGAAGGCTTTAGGAACTGCAACTGAAACTTTGCATCTAGAGAACCCTAATTTTTGTGCAATTTGAATGCCTTTTCCTTTCTCGACCAATAAATTATCTCCAACAATGGCGGCATCTACAACTCCATCGATTAAATATTGTGGAATATCGGAGTTTCTTAGAAATAAAACTTCTAGCGGAAAATTTGTTGCTTCGGCTTTTAATTGGTCGTTTCCGTTATCTATCGAAATTCCGCAATCTTTTAAGATTTGAATGCTTTCTTCGTTTAAACGACCTGATTTTTGAATTGCAATTTTTAAAGTACTCATTTTAGTTTTTTAGTTTAAATTAATAATCTGAGTACAAAGAATTGGGTATAAAAAAACCCGTTTGATGTACTCAAACGGGTTTTTAAAATATGATGATTTACACGCATACCATTAACACATCGCCTGAGAGCAATTATGAAAATGATGATGATGTAATTGAATTAATAACATAACTAGAATTCTTTTTTTTCTTTGTTTCGTTTGCAAATATACTAGATTAATTAATTAAAAAACAATTTTTAATTTAACTTAAAGTGAGTTTATTGTTAAATTACCTAAATCTATCTGACTTTACCCTGTAAATACTGCTATTTATTTAATAAAAATTCTGTTTGATTTAATTGGTTTTGTTTTTATAAAAACCAAGTTTTAATGTCGTCCCTTCGTTTAATTTACTAGACACAGAAATAGTAATGTCTAGCAATAAACTTAATTTTTTTACAATAGACAAACCTAACCCCATTCCGTTAATATCGGGATGTAGCTCTGAATGTGAACGGAAAAATTGATCAAATACTTTTTGCAAATCATCTGATGGAATTCCTATTCCAGAATCGATTATCTGACATTCAACACCATCGGGAGTTTCTGCAACTATAATACTGATTTTTCCATTTTCGTGTGAATATTTAATAGCATTTGAAATTAAATTATTCATTATTATCGAAAGTAAATAAGGATCTGTGTCAAAACAATAATCTCTATTAAATTCTGTAACAAGATGAATATTTTTGGACTGTATATTTCCTGAAAGTTGCGAAATTGTTTCCAGAATCAAAGCGTTTAAATACACTTTTTCTATCTGTAAACTTTGTTTTTGATTTTCGAATCGTGCCAATAATAACAATTGATCCACTAGAATATTTAATCGGTCGACTTCGGCAATACAAAAATTTATTTTTTCCTCATATTCGTTGTTATTACGAGGTTTACGTATTAATACTTCAAGTGTTCCTTTGATTATTGTTAATGGAGTTCTTAATTCATGAGATGCATAGGATGTAAATTGTTTTTCTCTCTCTACTGCATTTTCAAGTCTGTCTAATAAGCTATTTATTGTTTTTGATAATACATGCAGTTCATCTCGATTTCCTGGTAGCGGAATCCTGGTTTTTAAATTGTCTTTGGTAATAATGTTCGACGTTTCGATAATAGTATTAATTGGTTTAATACTTCTACCTGCAAAAAATCTTGCAATAAAAAACAACAATATTAAAATAAGCGGAAACGCGATAACTAGTATATAAAATAAGTTATCGAGCACCAATGTAGAATCGGTTAATGACATGGCAATCATTAAATACCCGATTTTCTTTTGATTTATATAAATAGGAACCTGAATTTGCCTAACGATATTGTCTAATAACTTGGTATTAAACAATTCAAAATTTTCTTTTTGGCTATGAAATGTTAGTGTTTCAAGCTTTAAATTGGGAGATTTCTCTATGATTTTTCCATTTACATCCAAGAACTGGACAAAAACTGGGTTTACATCAACAGTATTGTGTTCGCGTTCGTTCCATTCTTCTACATCTATTAAAGTCAGTGTTCCGTTTTTGACTTTAATTTCGTCTAAATGATTCTTAATTTCTACGATGATATCATTATCGATATGACTGTAAACGCTTTGTTTTACAATGGAATAAATAGTAAAAAACACCACAAAAATTAATAATGCAGTAATGGTTATATAATTAAAAGCGATTCTGTCTTTGAACGAAAATTGTAGCATTTTTTAGTCGTTTGCGATGTAACCAATCCCTCGAATTGTTTTTATGTAATCTTCTTCGATTTTTAAATTCAGCTTTTTCCTAATAGCATTCATAAAAACATCAATAACACTTGTATCGTATTCAAAATTTATTTGCCATACATCTTGCAATATTTGGTTTCGTGTACATACTTTACCTTTATTCTTAACGAGATACGTTAGTAACTCAAACTCGCGTTGAGTAAGCGAAACACATGTATCATTTGTCATAACAGTATGTTGTGCCAAATTAATTTGGATGTTTCCAAGTGTAAGTATTTCAGGAGTTTTCTGGTTTCTGAAGTGAATTTTAATTCGTTCGACCAATTCTTCAAAACTAAACGGTTTTTTTATATAATCATTTGCTCCAGCTTTTAATCCCTCAACGGTTTCAAGAACAGTATCTTTTGCAGTTAAAAAAATGATTGGTGTTGTGGTGTCTTTTATCCTAATGGCTTTGCACAAATCTATGCCAGCGATTTTAGGAAGCATCCAATCAAGCAAAATTAAATCAAACTTCTGTTTTTGAGTTAATTCAAAACCAGCCAATCCATCCGAGGCTGTAGTAATTTGATATCCTTCTTCTTCTAAACCTTGCTGAAGAAATTGTACAATACCAGCTTCATCTTCGACTATTAAAATATGCATTTTTTGATTTGTTATATATTCTAAAATTGATACGATTGTCTAAATAAAATTTATTAAAACAAGCCTATTTGATAGTTTCAAAGATAAATGTTTTTTGAACTTAGAAAACACAGTGTTTGTACTTCTTAAATTAAAAATATATTATTGTAAGAATTGCATTCCATTTAAAAATCCTTATATTCCCTTAAATTAAAGATAAAAAGCACCGTCTTAAGACAATCTTAAGGCAATGCTAAGACTTACAAAAGGTTTGGTTAATAGCCGACTAATAGAAAGAATTAAATTTGCATTAAAATTTTTTAGATGTCATTATACAAGAAATTAGCCCCATTTTATTATCTCTCCTTCTTTTACCTACTAGTAAGTTTTGTATTGAGATTAGTTTTGTTTTTTCATCCAATAACCGAAACTTCATTTAGTTTTATTGATACCATAAAAATATTTGGATTAGGTTTTCTCTCTGATGTATTTGTTTTTATTATAGCAAGTATATTTTTAGGGTTGTATCTTATATTTATATCCAATACTAAATACTCAAAACCTAGAGGATATATTGTTTTTGGGGTTTTGGTAGCCATGACACTTTATGTAGCAAGTGGTAAAAGTATTCTTAACGAATATGGTGGTGCCTTACCAAAAATTGCACTTATCTTTATTACTATAAAAACAATTTTGTTTGGAGTATTTCTTTTCTTGCCTAATTATCGCAGCAAAATGAGATTTTGGCTATATTCATTTGTAATCTTTTTGTATGTGCTTTTAATTTTGCAAAACGGAATAAGTGAATATTTATTCTGGAATGAGTTTGGGGTAAAATATAACTTTATTGCCGTAAATTATTTGGTTTACACCAATGAAGTTATAGGGAATATTATGGAGTCGTATCCTGTAATTCCGATATTTTCGGCATTGTTTCTTGTTGCAGGAACTGTTACTTATTTTATCGTAAAAAAGACAAAAAACTGTATTGATAATGTTCCATCATATACCGAGAAAGTAAAAGTATCTGGATTATACATTACACTTCTGGCACTTTCTTTATTCATGATTCCACGCTTGGCACTTTGTGAAAATTCGAGTAATGTATTTTCTAATGAACTACAATCAAATGGGTTATATAAATTTTATTTAGCGTTTAAAAACAGCAGTTTAGACTATTTTAAATTTTATAAAACAATTCCAAATGCTGAAGCTTATAAAATCTTGAAACAGCAATTACCTACTATATCTGGCGAAAGCACTTTACGAAAAATACAAAGTGATTCTACCGAAAATCGAAAAAATGTAGTCTTAATAACTATCGAAAGTTATAGCGCCGAATTTATGAAACGTTATGGTAACGAAGAGAATATGACTCCTTTCTTAGATAGTTTAGCTAATAAAAGTTTAGAATTTACTAATTTATATGCTGTAGGTAACAGGACTGTTCGTGGTCTGGAAGCAGTTACGCTATGCATTCCTCCTACTGCTGGAGAAAGCGTTGTAAAAAGAGAAGACAATAAGAATAAATTCTCGACAGGATTTGTATTTAAACAAAAAGGATATACTACTAAATATCTATATGGTGGAGATGCTTATTTTGATAATATGCAGGATTTTTATTCAGGAAATGGATATGATATTGTAGATGAATCTAATTTTACGCCCGAAGAAATCACATTCTCGAATGTTTGGGGTGTTTGTGATGAAGATATGTCTAATAAAGCAATAAAGGTTATGAATGCTGAAGCAAAGACAAATAAGCCTTTCTTTAATCATATTATGACCGTAAGTAATCACCGTCCGTTTACTTATCCTAATGGAAAAATTGATATTCCGGGTGATATTAAATCTCGCGATGGAGGTGTAAAATATACTGACTATGCGCTAAAAAGATTCTTTGAAATGGCAAGCAAACAACCTTGGTTTAAAAATACTGTGTTTGTAATTGTAGCCGATCATTGTGCATCTAGCGCCGGAAAAACAGAACTTCCTCTTGATAAATATAGAATTCCTGCTTTTATTTATAGTCCAGGTTTTGTTCCTGCTCAAAAGTATAATACGCTAATGTCGCAAATAGACATTATGCCAACCTTATTTGGTTTATTGAATTTTAGTTACGAAAGTAAATTTTACGGTGAAGATGTTTTAAAACCAGATTACAAGCCTAGAGCATTTATCGCTACATATCAGGATATGGGATTAATAAAGGATAATGTTTTAACGATACTTTCGCCAAAGCAAAAAGTAAAACAGTTTCAGTTGAACCTAGTTCCGAAGAAAGGCGTTGCACCCGAATATCAGATATTCTACGACGAAATCCCTCTGACTAAAGAACGTACTGATTTGGTTAACGAAACAATATCTTATTATCAAACCGCTTCGGATATGTTGAAGCATAAGAAATATGAGTTTTAAGAGCTCAAAGGTACTGAGGTACTAAGGTGCAAAGGTGCAGAGGTTTTGAAAGCTTAATCGCAAAGTAAAAAGCAATAAAAAAGGCTCAAATTCAATAGAATTTGAGCCTTTTATCTTTTCTTAGAACCTTAGTAACTTAGTCTCTCAGTCCCTTTAAAAAAACCTCTGAACCTTAGTGCCTCAGAACCTTTGAACCTTTTTTTAGTCATTTTGGTTTTTCATTCCGAATAAATTCCCGCTTTGGTATAATTTTAAATCATCTCTTAAAGCTTGATAATTTCTTTGTGTAACTGCTGGAGCATCTAAATCGCTTAAATCAGGTTTTCCTGCATTTACCCATGCAGTATACCAAAAACTTGCAGTTGCTGTAATAGCTTTTCTCATCTGACTTTCAACCATTCCGTTTAACTCTTTATGTAATTTCTTAGCATAATCATCAGAGAAAACAGCCGAATTGTATTTGCTTTTCACAATTTTTCCTTCAGCATCAATTTTAAAAACCTGATTTTCTGGAGTTGCAGTTCTTAGTTTCTTATCAACGTCTAATAATGGTTGAACCAAACTATGTGTATCATTAATCATATCCCAAGTTGCTTTATGAACATCTTCATAATACTGTGCTTGTGGAACATTTAACTTGTAATTTTTAGCAAATAATTCAGGTAGTCTGCTTTCCCAAAGTGAATGAATCCCTTTTTGATCCGTTAATTGTCCGTCATGATTTGCAGAAGTATGCAACGGCATGTGAGCATCACCAATATAATGACCTAAATCAGCAGCAAGAAATAAAATTTCAGCTCTATTTTTATCTTTAAAAGCTTTGGTTAATTTAACCATCATTTCTTCAATATACCAAGGTAAAATCCCGTTTACATTTAGGAATTTATCGTCATATTTTTTCTTTGCTTCTTCTAAAGTTTTTGGTAAGCTATCTGCAGAACCAAAATTTTCCATGTCAAAATAATGTCTTGGATTTTCATCCTTATAATTCAAGGCATATTTACGAATATCTGGTACAGAAGCTTCTTGTGTAATAAAATCGATGTGATTGTAAAAGAAAACCTGAAGTTGGTTTGGCAAAGCCATAACTGCGGCTTTATTAATACGCTCATGACCAACAATACCCCAGGATAATGTCAAAAAACCAATTGCTAATGCGAATAATGCAATTAGTCTTGGTTTCATTTTAAAGTTTTTCATTTTTTATATTTATTAGGGGTGCAAAAGTATTTTATTTAAGTAGAATTCAAAACAATATTGCTAAAGATTATGTTAATTTTAGAAAAATAACTTTTTGTGAAATTGAATTGTTCTTTAAAGTAGATTTATTTTGTCTATGCAGTTTTTTAGTTCCGAGCGATTGCAAAAAAATGAAGTAAATAGTTGCGAACAATGGAACGCGGATAAAACAGATTCGCTAAGGCGAAAAACACTGATAAAAACGGATTTTCTTTTTGTTGTTTTTAAAATACGTTTTTATCAGTGGCTTTACTTTTGTAAATCTGTTTTATCTGCGTTCATTTCTCAAAGAGTTAAACTCTCGATTAAGATTATTAAGAAAAATGTATAATTGCTATTAATGCAACTGAAGCAATAAATACCCAAAGTAAAACTCCTTGTAGTAAAGGCTTCACCCCTACTGTTTTTAGTACGCTAAAGTTTAACCCTGCCCCAATTAAGAACAAAGTAACCGTTAGTCCTATTTTAGCAAGAAGTACCAATGTAGGGGCTATAATAGCGGTTTGGGGTACATACGTATTTAGTAACATAGCCAGGATAAACAATCCGATAAAGTATGGGATTTTAATTCTTGTTTGTTTGTTTTTAAAAAGTACAGTTGTAATAAGCGCAATCGGGATAATCCATAAAGCACGCGCTAGTTTTACTGTTGTTGCGATTTGTAAAGCTTCTGCACCAAATTTATTAGCTGCTCCTACTACTGAGCTTGTATCGTGAATTGCAATGGCACACCAAAGTCCGAATTCTCTTTGTGATAGGTTTAATTCATGTCCTATATATGGGAATAAGAACAAAGCGATAGAATTTAGTATAAAAATTACTCCCAAGGCTACCGAAGTTTGTTTTTCGTCTGATTTTATTACTGGAGCAATTGCCGCAATAGCACTACCGCCACAAATAGCAGTACCACAAGAGATTAAGTGGGATGTTTTCTTGTCGATTCCAAACCATTTTCCTAAGAAAGTTCCTAGAATAATAGTACTAAAAATTGATGCAATGGTAAGAACCAATCCTTCTTTTCCAGCCGATAATGCGCTAGTTGCGTTCATCCCAAATCCTAAACCTACAACCGAGAATTGAAGCAAAATAGTAATTGCTTTATGATTGAAATCTAAAAATGGGTTCCCAGATAAGTTTGCTACCAATAAACCTAATAGTAAAGCGATTGGCGGAGATATAATTGAAGTAAGACAAAGTAATATTAGAAAAACAAAAATGACTTGTTTTGAAATTGTACTAATCTCAAATAAATGACTCGCTGTTTGTTGTTTTGTTTTCAAGGTAAAAGTATTTAATAATTACAGTACAAAGGTCTGTAGTTATTACAAGATTTACCAATCGTAAAATGCAATCGTCTATAACTTCAAGTTATAGTAGCTAGACATATTTTTTATAAACAACTCTGTAAGTGCATCCGATTTTCCGTGTAGCGTGATAATATAAAAGTATCTTTCAATCGTTAGTTTTTCTATATCTAAAACCACCAATTCATTGTTTTTTAATTCTTTATCTACGGCATGTATAGACATAAAGGCAACACATTCAGAATTTAAAAGATAGGATTTAATACTTTCTGTACTTCCTAATTGCATTTCAATTTGCAATTCTAATAACTTGATATTGAATTGTTTCAAAGCATATTCAATAACTTCAAGTGTTCCAGAACCTCTTTCACGAGTTATAAAACGTAGGTTTAGTAAATCAGTTAATAGAATCTCTTTTTTGTTAACCAAAGGATTTTTACTGCTGCAAACCAAAACCAATTCATCCTTTAAAAACTCGGTATATTTAATAGATTGATTTCTGGATTGCCCTTCAACAATTCCGATTTCTATCTCTTTATTGATTAAAGCGCTCTCAATTTGCTCGGTATTTCCGTTTAGTAAATTGACTTTTATGTCTTGCAATTTCTGATGAAAGCGTGCTAGTAAAGGTGGAATAATGTATTGAGAAATGGTTGTACTTGCTCCCAATCGCAATAATCCCTGACGCTCATTGATAAACGTACTCATGTCAAAATCGATTTCCCGATAAATTTCGAATATGTCTTTGGTATGTTTCAAAAGAATTTCACCAGCTTTGGTCAAAGTAATTTTAGAGCCATTTCGCTCAAAAAGCTTAGTTTTATAGGTTTCCTCTAATTCCTGAATATGCTTAGAAACAGCGGGTTGCGTAATATACAATTCGGCTGCAGCTTTGGTAAAACTCAACCTATTTGCAACAGCAGAAAATACTTTTAGCCTAAAATCCATAATCCTAAATTTTTAATTCGTAATCCACTTTTCTCCACAATATTTTTTTGTAATAAAATAATTTTAAAATTTACAAAAAAAGTTCAGGTCGATACTCAAAATGCATTGTGTCATAATGTTTCCAATTTCCTCCCCAAATAAAGCCATATTTCTCAAAAATTGAAACTAGCTTGAGGGGAATTTGATTTCTATACGAAAGAGTAGCTTCTTCATTTTTACATTTACAATCCCATTGCCAATAATTGGAATTTTTGACATTAATATCTATAGTCATTCCATAACTATGCATACTCAATCGGTTTGTTCCAGAAATTTTCCTCCAACTAAATGTACCTCCAATAGAATTAATATATTTTTTAAATTCTGGATTATTATCTAATTCTGCCGAGAGTTTTTTAACTATTTTGTCAATTCCATTTACGGTTGTTACTTTTATTTTTTGATTGACTAATTTTGGACACCAAATAATTTCAGTCATTTTTGATTCAACTTCTGCTTTTGAATTTCCGTAAATTTTCTTAAAAAAAGCTTCATTTCGAATTCTTCCCGCATCATCCTTTGGTATTAAATTCTTATTTGCTTTATTATAAACAAACTTAAATTGATCCTCAATATCCGGATTATCTAACAACTCTTGATTCGTTTTATTTTTAAAATCATCATAAATCAAATTTGATTTATCACTAAAAATGATTTTATTGTCTTTATAACCAACAATTTGATCTGGATATGCTTTAATTAATTTTTGAACATTCAATGGAATTTCCTGAGAAAAAACATTTTGAAATATAAGGACTAAAAAAAGGAATCGTTTCATTTAAAAACGTTTTAATTGTGAAGAACTAAAAGTCCATTCGGGTGTTTTAAGAGTGGTTCCAAAATCGACAGCGTACCAAGGACTCAACGAACTATTATTTGGGTTTTTCAATATTTGAATTTCCTGTGCTGGCATATAACTTTGTGCTAAAAGCATAATTTTTTGGTTGTTTTTTGGATTCACAGCTATATCAACCACAATAACAGCGTGACCTGGAAAACCTCCTTTTATAAAAACATCTCCAATTTTTATGTCTGAAACATTAATTGATTTCAGTTCTTTTTCTAACGAAGCAGTTCCTGCATACATAAAAACCATCTCTAAGTATTTCCAATAGGTTTCATAAGTGTCAGATGGTTTTGCCGTTTTTACCCAACTGGTTTTGTTGCCTTTAACTGCAATTCTGTAACCTGCGACCCATTTACTAAAATCAACTCGAAAACCATTTGTGAAATTAAAATGTATTTTATCGTACTGTTTTTGACTATAAAAATAATCCGCTCGCAAACGCATCACGGCATCAGCACATTGATGTAAATCCTGTTTTCCAATGGGTAAATCCACAACCGCATCATAAACATTTCGATTTGATTTTTCAGTTCCATTAAAATACAAAACATTTGAACCTGAAGGTTTTAATGGAAGGTTTCGCAAAAAAGATCCAAACGAAGTTTTAGGTTCCTCTTCACGTACAAATCCCTGAGGTACTTGAAAACGTTGCTGAATCGTGTTTTCCAAAAGATTAATTTTGGTAGTATTATTTGTCTTTGAAAATGAAAAAAAACAAAAAAATACCATTAAAATTGCTACAATAAACAAGAATTTAACTTTCATAATTTAGACTTTTAATTCATTACTACAGGATTACAAAAAGCTAGAAGGAATTCGATTATATTACATTACAACAATCCGTTATATTTTCTAACAAACCATTCGGTTGCTAATGCAATAGCGATTAAAATTAAAAGCCAAACCCAATCAATCAAAGGAGTTTTGGTACTCACATTCTTTTGAATTGCTTTGTATTCTGGATTTTCTAAAAGTGTTTTTATCAATGCATCCGATTGGTCTTGAAAAAAAGCTTTTCCATTTGTTTGTAATGCCAATTGTTGTAATTTCTGAACGTCTGGATTTACAAATTGTTTTTCGATATCAAAATCTAATATTTCGAAACGACTTGAATATGTGATTTTTGAATTTAATTCTTTAACCGAGAAAGAATATTTCCCTGCAGGAAGTCCATCTAAGTTTACCGAATAAGAATTATTTCCTTTTAATAAATCGTAATTTTTAGTTTGCTTAGTTTCTGTATTGGTTACAGAAATAGTAAGATTGGCTTTCTCATCAAACTCATAGTTTTTATTAAAATATTGAGCATTGATTTCTAGTGCATCTCCCGAATTATAAAAGCTTTCGTGATTTACAACTAATGATTTTTTAGTATTATTTAATGCTAAATATTGGATGATTTTATCAATAAAAATATCATATTTAGCAAACGACTGATTATCGATATGACTTTGCATGCGCCATTTCCAAGTATTCTCTCCTAATAGATAAGCATTTCTTTTTCCTTGATTTTCCGTGAAAGCCAATAACGGAGCATTGGTTGCTACATTTCTTATTTTTGACGAAAGTAAAGTCAAAACATTTCCATTGGTAGTAATTGTTCCAAATGAATTTTGCAAAGGTGGAAAATTTTCAAATCCGATTTCTTCAGCAGCAAATAAATTAAACTGTGAATTGAATTCAGCCAGATAATCTTCTTTCTGACTGCTCATTCTAAATGTGAAAGCAGTTTGTTGCTGATTCAGAAAATTAAAATCGGTATTATTTCCTGTTATAATAAAGGTATTAATTCCTGCCGCTTTATTAGTATCAAAAACTGTTTTGAATGCAGCAGTTGGTTGGTATAAAATTAAAATATTATAATCTTGTAATGATTTGATTTCATTTGGCTTGACCAAAACAACTTTACGTTGCGCATTAGATTCTATCGAACGTTTTAAAGCCGCAACGTCTGGATGATTTATTGCTGAAACAATCGCTACAGTTGTTTTTTGATCTATAATTTCTACTGCAAAATTCTTAGTATTGTTATAGGAGTTTTTTTCTTTTTCGCTTGACGAAATAGTCGCTTTAAAAATCTGTACTCCTACTTTATCTGCAGGTAATAATATATTTAAAGTAGCCGTTTTTTTTGATGGAGAAAAAGAAACTTTCTCTTTGGCTAAAACAGTATTTCCTTGCGAAATCGTAAAATCAGAATTTATGCTCTTTGTTCCTGAGTATTGCAAGAATACTTCAACCGGGAATTTATTTTTATAAAAAGCGTATTTGTTTACGTTGAGCTGATTAATTTTTAAATCCAGAAAAGTAGTTGTATCTCCTACAATTACAGGATATACTTTATTATTTGGATCAAAACGATACACATAATCATTTCCTGTAGTCTGATTTCCGTCGGTAATAATTACTGTTGGAAAAACTACATTCTTATTGATGCTTTTTAAGTTTTTGGCAATTTCGTCTAGATTAGTCTGCGTTCCTTTAAAATCAAATTCTTCCGATTGTTTAAAGTCTGCATCAAATTGATACGATTGAATTTCGTACTTATCTTGTAAATCTTTATTCGACGTTAATTTTTTATACAATTCAAGAACTTTCTCTTTAGTATTTAAAGCGGTTATAGAACTTGAATTATCCACTACAATTGGTAATGGAGTTTTTATGATTTCTAACGAGTTCTTGGTAATTATCGGATTTATCAATAAAACCAATATCCCAAAAATGGATAGAAAACGTAAAAAAGCCAAAAACAAAGTCAGTTTTGATTTGCTTTTGGCTTTATAATAATATTGAAAAAACGACAAACCTCCTGCAATTACTAATGAAAGTACTAATAATAGAATCGTGTTTGTAGTCATGTTTTTTTATTAAAAGATTTAATAATTGAAAGATTTAATGATTGAAAAAACAAAATCAGTCGTTATTACTCAAATCTATAAATTATTGAGCGATAGCAACCTAAATCTTTACAACTAAAACCTTTGAATCTTTGTTACTCAGAACCTCAGTACCTTCCTAAGTAAGCATTCCTCCACAAACATTAAGAACTTGTCCTGTAACGTAAGCACTCATATCTGAGGCTAAGAAAAGACAAGCGTTTGCAACATCTTCAGTAGTTCCTCCACGTTTCAACGGAATTCCTTCTCTCCAACCTTTTACTACATCTTCGCTTAATTTTGCAGTCATTTCTGTTTCGATAAATCCAGGAGCAATTGCATTACAACGAATGTTACGAGAACCTAACTCTAATGCTACCGATTTTGTAAATCCGTTAACACCTGCTTTAGATGCAGCATAATTTGTTTGTCCAGCATTTCCTTTTACTCCAACAACACTACTCATATTGATGATTGATCCAGAACGTTGTTTCAAAAATGTTTTTTGAATAGCTTTTGTCATATTAAAAACTGATTTCAAGTTAACATCAATAACTTGGTCAAAATCAGCCTCAGACATACGCATTAAAAGGTTGTCTTTAGTAATACCTGCATTATTTATCAAGATATCTACAGTTCCAAAATCAGCTAAAACAGCATCTACAAAAGTTTGAGCTTCAGTAAAATCTGCTGCATTCGATTGATATCCTTTTGCTTTAATACCTAGAGCGTTTAATTCTTTTTCTAAAGCCAAAGCCGATTCTACAGATGAACTGTATGTAAAAGCTACATTTGCACCGTGTTTTGCAAAAACTTCAGCAATTCCTTTTCCTATTCCGCGGCTTGCACCAGTAATGATGGCTACTTTTCCTTCTAGTAATTTCATATTAAGGTATTCGTTTTTTATTTTTGAAATACAAATATAGATTATTTAGGCGTTTTATAAAATTTGTAATACAAAAAAGCCTCACCGAAGTGAAGCTTTTTTATAAGTTAGCTATTATATAGATTATTCCTTAATAAATTTTGTATTAGATGTTCCTTTATCTGATTTAATGCTAAGGAAATAAGTTCCCGTTTTTAATGGAGAAACGTCTATCGTTTTAGTGTTTTTCGCATTTGGAACCGCAATAACCAATTGTCCTAAAAGATTATAAACTGCCATTGATTTAATTTCTATATTACCTTTTGCAGAAACATTCAAAATCTCTTTTGCAGGTACTGGATATACGCTTAAATAATTTGAAAATTCAAAATCCTGAATACCTAAAGTTTTAAAAGTTGATATAGCTTTATTGGTAAGTATAGGAAAATTATAATCAAAAAAGATGTTGGCTTCATTCTGAAAACTATCGCTAACAGAAAGTGTTGGTAACGTTTTTATTTTAAAAGCAATATAACCATCATTGTTAGCATTATCAAACGGTAATTGAATATTCTCAAAAATGAATTCGACTTTATTTTTATTTGAAATTTTGGTAATATACGAATGACTTGCATTCGTAGGTATTAAAGTCGAAATATCGAATTTTGTTAAATCGATAATATCTGTTACCACTACATTTTGAGCAGGATATGTACCTGTATTTTCAAAACGAATCATGTAATGCACATATTCACCTATTAAAGAAGGTGTAATTACATCACCTTCTAGACACGTTTTATCATTTGGATCGTAAGAACCCACAACTTTTTGATTTAAAGTAAATGTATTATCATTTGGCGTTTCGTCAGCATCTGATGAACTGATTGTTGCAGTATAACTAAGGATATCATCATTGTTTACTGCAGGAGTTTCCATAGGAGAATTTACATTCAATGTTATTGTTATCTCTCTAGTTTCAAAAGACTTTAAATCAACAAAACTCCAGGAAGCATTATTTATAGCTTGGCTTGAAGAAACTGAACTTGAACTTACTATATCCAAAATAGCGTCATTATAAGTAAGGCTCACACTACCCGATTGGGTTACATTTCCTTTGTTTTTATAAATGATTTTGTAACTCGCATCAAATCCTGGTCTTGCTGCTTCTATTGGTAATAAAACTATTTCTAAGTCTTTATGAACTTTATTAGGAGATAGACAGAAGTTTTGTAAAACTTGACCTGTAAAAGTAGGGTTGGTTTGTATAGATGATGGATAAACGTTAAAATAGCTTGGGTTTTCTAATAAAGGCGTAATAGTATGACTCCCTTGAGGAACTGAGATAGAATAATTTCCAGATTCATTGGTTATAAAATTCCCTTTTGTTACCCCATCGGTAATGGAAAATTTCACATTAGAAACATTGATATCTGATGCATCGCAACCATTATTGTTTTTATCCAGTGCAATTTTACCCTGAATTGAATAAAGAGGTCCTCCAGGAATAAAAGAACAATAAGAATTTACAACACAATTAACATTACCATTCTTTATCAATGATTCACTATACATTGATACTTTATAATCATCTGTACAAATATATTTTAAATTAGGCGAAGGATGATATGAAAAACTTGAATATTTTTGAGTACCATTTTTCATAAAAATAGTCTCTAGAAAAGGACTATTGTTTATTGTAAAATACCCTATTTTACCTAAATTCTCAATATTTAATGTAGTAAACTCATTGCTACCGCAAGCTAACATCTCAATTTTGTTTAGACCTGATAAATCTAATGTCTTTAATTTGTTATTTGTGCATTCTAACCACGTCAAATTTACAGATCCTTTTAAATCTAAATTTGTCAAATAATTGTTTTCACATCCTAACATTGCTAATCTTGTAAGTCCATTTAAATCTAAAGTAGTTAATCCATTGTTTCCACAGAATAATGAATATAGATTTGTTAATCCTTTTAAATCTAATTTAACTAGTGGATTACCACCGCATGATAGATCCGATAATTTTGTTAATGAAGAGATATTTACGTTTGTTAGTTTGTTATCATTATAACCTAAATGGGTTATATTATTTAGTCCTTCTATATTTAATTTATCTAATAGATTATTACCACAAGATAATCTCTCAAGATAAACTAATCCTTTTAGATTCAGATTTACTACCTGATTATTAGATAAAAATAAGTTTTGAAGAGAAATCATATCGCTAACGTCTAATTCTGTTAACTGGTTTTCTGAGCAATCTAAGAAAGATAAATTCTTAAATTTTTTAATTCCCTCTAAAGTAGAGATACTTGATTTTGTAATAATAAGACCTGCAATTTGTAAAGCTTCAGATTCTTGAATTTCTCCATCTCCATTTAAATCAATTTTTGTATACTCACCATTAAGCTTTTGAGCTATTTTGTTAGTTACATCCGCTTCAAGTAATTTGGCTTTAAAATTGGTGTCCGGAATATTGATAATTTGAGCATTAACAGAAGAAATAAGAGTTAAAGTAAATAGTAGTAAGTAATTTTTTATCATGTAGGTTTGCTTATAGGGTAAATATATAAAAATGAAATTTTGAAACAATTTTCTAAAAAAAAGCCTCACCGAAGTGAAGCTTTTTTATATTTTTATTAGGAGCATGACTAGAAAGCTACATTCCACCTTGGCAATCTACCTTTTTCATCTAAGAAATCTTGTAAAATTTTCCCCTCTATGTAAGTTGGGATTATTTTTACATCAGCATTAAAAGTCTCGTACCAAGAAACTTCTAATCTTTCGATTCCTTCCAATTTCATTTGAGCTGGCCAAGAATATTTTCTTCCAGTTTTTGCAAATTGGTGACCATTTACGATTTTATCGTGTAATCCACCATTTTTACTTTTTAAGGTTCCGTCGTTTTGTACGGTTCCTGTAGAAGCTACCATGATTAATTCTTTGTCATCACCATTAACAGCGTAAACAACAAAAACACCACTTCCTGATTCAGAAGCATTACAAACTTCTTCTAAACTATCGTCTTGTGTGTAAGTAAAATTTCCTTTTACTGTAAACTTTTCTAATTCTTTATACATATTTCTTCTAATTTTTCACGAAGGCTCTAAGATTCTAAGAAACTAAGTTGCTAAGTGTTTGTTATATTCCATACATTCTATTAATGTAAAAAAAGTCTCAACAAATATTGAGACTTTTTTTTGGAATTTATTATTTTGAATATTAGAGATTATCCTAATACTTCTTTTACTTTTTTACCAATTTCAGCTGGAGAATCAACTACGTGAATTCCGTTGTCTCTCATGATTTGTTTTTTAGCTTCAGCTGTATCATCAGTACCACCAACGATAGCACCTGCGTGACCCATTGTACGTCCTGCTGGAGCAGTAACTCCTGCGATGAAACCTACAACTGGTTTACGGTTACCATCAGCTTTAATCCATTTAGCAGCATCAGCTTCTAATTGTCCACCAATTTCACCAATCATTACGATACATTCAGTTTCTGGATCGTTCATTAACAACTCAACAGCTTCTTTAGTAGTAGTTCCGATAATTGGATCTCCGCCAATACCAATTGCTGTAGTAATTCCTAATCCTTGTTTTACAACTTGATCAGCAGCTTCATAAGTTAAAGTTCCTGATTTAGAAACAATACCTACAGTACCTTTTTTGAAAACGAAACCTGGCATAATTCCAACTTTAGCTTCACCTGGAGTAATGATACCAGGGCAGTTAGGTCCAATTAATCTAGCGTTTCTTTCTTTTACATAGCTATTAGCTTTAATCATATCTGCTACAGGAATTCCTTCTGTAATAGCGATGATAACTTTAATTCCAGCGTCAGCTGCTTCCATGATAGCATCAGCAGCAAATGCAGGTGGTACAAAAATGATAGTTGTATCTGCTCCAGCTTGCTCTACAGCATCTTGTACTGTATTAAAAACCGGACGATCTAAATGTGTAGTTCCTCCTTTTCCTGGAGTTACACCACCAACAACATTAGTACCGTACTCAATCATTTGAGAAGCATGGAAAGTTCCTTCGCTTCCTGTAAATCCTTGAACAATTATTTTGGAATCTTTATTAACTAAAACACTCATGATATATATTTTATGTAGTTTTTAAAATTGTGATGCAAAAGTAAGGTTTTGTAAATTATTTTAAACCTTTTTATTATCAAAATATCTTATAATAATTGACTCATTTGATAACCTCTGTATAATTTATTGTCTTTTATTTGCCAAATAGCCATAAAATGGGCTAAAAGCATTTCTTCTCTAGGATTTTCTATTGTTTTTACATAATGAGAATATCGTACAGAAACTAAATCATCTTCTTCTATAATATGACTAATTCTTACTTTAGAACGTACGTAAGCTCTGCCTAATTCGTTAGATAAATCTAATACACCATTGTAGTTCAACTGGATAGGTCCTTTTGTACTATGCCAATCAACTATTACCTCAGGATGCAGATATAATTTGAAAGTTTCACTATCAATCAATGCATCCGATTTATAAAATTTCTGAACAAATTCTTTAGCAGTCATAGTTATTTTAATTTATTAAGAATTTCTGGAATTTTCTTGATATTAGCTAATTGTTTTAGCTTTTCTCTAGATTCTTCTATTGGTGTACCAAAATAAGACTTCCCTCCTTCTACAGATTTAGTAACTCCTGTTTGTCCCATTATTACAGCTTTCTCTCCTATCGTAATACCACTTGTTGTACCAACTTGTCCCCAAATTGTTACTTCGTCTTCGATAATTACACAACCAGCAATACCAGTTTGTGAAGCAATTAAGCATTTTTTACCAATAACGGTATCGTGCCCAACATGAACCTGATTATCTAGTTTAGTACCTTCTCCGATAGTTGTATCACCAGTAACTCCTTTATCAATAGTACATAATGCACCAATGCTAACATTGTCTTTTATTACTACTCTTCCGCCAGAAATTAACTGGTCGAAACCATCTGGGCGTTTTTTATAATAAAAAGCATCTGCACCTAATATTGTTCCTGCATGAATCATGACATTGTCACCAATTACGGTATGATCGTAAATAGTAACATTAGGATGTATTAAACAGTTTTTACCGATTGTAACATTGTTTCCAATAAAACAATTAGGCTGAATAACGGTTCCTTCTCCAATAGTTGCAGAAAGAGCGATAGATACATTTGTTGCCTGAAAAGGTCTAAAATGTTTAGTTAGGGTATTAAAATCTCTGAACGGATCATCAGAAATTAGTAGTGCTTTACCTTCGGGACAATCAACAACTTTATTGATTAATACAATTGTTGCTGCCGAATTTAAGGCTTTGTCGTAATATTTTGGATGGTCTACAAAAACAATGTCTCCAGGCTCGACAACATGAATTTCATTCATACCTAGGACTTGGAAGTTTTTATCACCAACAAATTCGCAATTAAGCAAATTTGCAATTTCTTGTAAAGAGTGAACTTTTTGAAATTTCATAATTTATAATTAGTTTTTAGTCTCAGTTTTTAGTCCCAGTTTACAATCGATATTGATGTTAACTGGGACTAAAAACTAATAAAAACTACTCTTTTACACGCTCCATGTAAGAACCAGAAGCAGTATCAATTTTAATTTTATCACCTTCATTAATAAACAAAGGCACGTTTACTGTAGCCCCAGTTTCAACAGTTGCAGATTTAGTAGCATTTGTTGCTGTATTTCCTTTTACTCCTGGCTCAGCATAAGTAACTTCTAAGATTACAGAAGATGGCATATCTACAGATAAAGGTAAATCAGTTTCAGTATTTACCTGAACCATTACACTTGTTCCTTCTTTTAATAATCCAGGTGCATCCAGGATGTTTTTATTCAAAGAAATTTGCTCAAAAGATTCAGTATTCATAAAATGAAATTCATCTCCTTCAGCATATAAAAACTGGTAATTATGTGTCTCTACACGTACATCTTCAATTTTGTGTCCTGCAGAAAATGTATTATCTAATACTCTTCCTGTAGTTAAACTTCTTAATTTCGTTCTTACGAAAGCTGGACCTTTTCCTGGTTTTACGTGAAGAAATTCTACGATTTTATAAATATCGTGATTGAATTTGATACATAATCCGTTTCTAATATCTGATGTTGATGCCATTTTGTTCTTGTTTTATTTAATATTTTGTTTAATCGTTAAATCGTTTATCTGTTTTCGATGTAACGAATAAACAAATAAACGATTAAACTTTTATTTAATAATTTCCTGAGTATCCTTTCATAATACCACGTGATGAGTTTCTGATAAAATCTAAAATTTCATCTCTTTCTGGAGTTGCCTCCATTTCACCTTCGATTATGCTAAGTGCTTGGGTTGTGTTGTAATTTTTTTGGTATAAAATTCTATAAATTTCTTGAATTTCTCTAATTTTATCTGTGCTAAATCCTCTTCTTCTTAAACCTACAGAATTGATTCCTACATATGATAAAGGCTCTTTTGCCGCTTTTGTATAAGGAGGAACATCTTTTCTTACCAAAGAACCTCCAGATATCATTGCGTGATCCCCAATATGAATAAATTGGTGAATTGCAGCTAAACCACCAATCACGGCATGGTTTCCTACAACTACGTGTCCTGCCAAAGCAACACCATTTACAATAATTGCATTGTTCCCAATTTCGCAATCGTGAGCAATATGTGCATAAGCCATAATTAAGCAATTATTACCAAGGATTGTTTGTCCTGATGCAACTGTACCACGATTAATCGTAACACACTCTCTAATTGTACAATTATCCCCTATTATAGCCAAAGAATCTTCTCCTCCAAACTTTAAATCTTGCGGTACGGCAGAAATTACCGCTCCTGGAAAAATATTACAATTTTTCCCTATTCGCGCGCCTTCCATTATGGTTACATTTGAACCAATCCAAGTACCATCACCAATAACTACATTATTGTGAATTGTTGTAAAAGGCTCAATTACAACATTTTTAGCGATTTTGGCGCCAGGATGAACATAAGCTAAAGGTTGATTCATCTGTATTTTTTATATTTTAAATTAAAATTGTCTTTTTTTGAAACAATAAATCTAAATAATTAACTATTTTCTTTATTGTTTTCTTGCAATTTGCGCCATCAATTCTGCTTCGGTAACTAATTTACCATTTGCGTAGGCATTTGCTTGCATGTGACAAATTCCTCTTCTGATAGGAGAAATTAATTCACATTTAAATATTAACGTATCTCCAGGTAATACCTTGTGTTTGAACTTAACATTGTCTATTTTCATAAAATAAGTCAAGTAATTCTCTGGATCAGGAACAGTACTTAATACTAAGATTCCTCCTGTTTGTGCCATAGCTTCTACGATTAAAACACCTGGCATAACTGGTGCTTCTGGAAAATGCCCTACGAAGAAATTTTCGTTCATAGTAACATTCTTCATCCCAACAACATGGCTATCAGACATCTCTATAATTCTATCAATTAATAAAAATGGAGGTCTATGAGGTAAAACTGCCATAATTTTATTAATATCCATCAATGGTTCTTGATTTAAATCATAAACCGGAACATGATTTCTTTGTTCAATTTTTATAATCTTAGCTAATTTTTTAGCAAACTGAGTATTTACAAAATGCCCTGGTTTATTAGCAATAATTTTTCCTTGAATTCTTATTCCTGTTAAAGCTAAATCTCCAATAACATCAAGTAATTTGTGTCTTGCAGCTTCATTAGGATAATGCAAAGTTAGATTATCTAAAATACCATTTGGTTTAACAGATATCTTGTCTTTACCAAAAGCTTTCTTTAAATTTTCCATTGTAGCGTCAGATATTTCTTTATCTACATATACAATAGCGTTGTTTAAATCACCACCTTTAATTAATCCGTGCTCTAAAAGAGATTCTAGTTCATGTAAAAAACTAAATGTTCTTGAATTAGAAATTTCAGCTTTAAAGTCGGCAATACTTTTCATAGTAGCATTTTGAGTACCTAAAACTTTAGTACCAAAATCGACCATAGTAGTTACTTGGTAATCATCACTTGGCATAACAAGAATTTCACTTCCTGTAGCTTCGTCTGTAAAAGAAATAACTTCTTTTACAACATATATATTACGTTGTGCTTCTTGCTCTTCTATTTCTGCATTTTCGATTGCTTCAACAAAATATTTTGATGAACCATCCATAATAGGAAGCTCTGATGCATTTAACTCGATTATAACATTGTCAAGATCACATCCAACCAATGCAGCTAAAACGTGCTCTGGCGTTTGAATTTTAACACCTAATTTCTCAAGGTTAGTACCTCTTTGTGTATTTACTACATAATTAGCATCTGCCTCAATAATAGGATGTCCTTGTAAATCAACTCTCACAAAAGTAAATCCATTATTTATTGGAGCAGGTTTAAAAGTCATTGTTACTTCTTTCCCAGTGTGTAGTCCAACTCCTGTTAGTGAAATTTCCTTCTTGATGGTCTTCTGTTTAACCATTATTTCCATTTTTTTGGTTTAATATTTGTTTTTTTAATTCTTCTAATTCAGCAACGATTTTAGGCAAATTCTTAAAATGAACATATGATTTATTAAAATCAGTATATCCAAGTGAAGGTGTTCCTTGCAAAATTTCGTCATCTTTAATATTTCTGGCAACTCCAGATTGTGCTTGCAATCTAACATTGTTTCCAATAGTTAAATGTCCTGCAATACCTACCTGACCGCCAATCATTGCATTTTTACCGATTTTTGTAGAGCCAGCAACGCCAGATTGGGCTGCGATAACAGTGTTTTCACCAATCTCTACATTATGGGCAATCTGGATCTGATTGTCTAACTTCACTCCTTTTCGGATAATTGTAGATCCTAAAGTTGCTCTGTCTATAGTTGTATTTGCACCAATATCAACATTATCTTCGATAATTACATTCCCAATTTGTGGTACTTTACTATATATACCTTCTTCATTTGGTACAAAACCAAAACCGTCGGCTCCAATAATTGTTCCTGAATGAATTGTGCAATTATTTCCTATGATTGTTTCGGAATAAATTTTAGCGCCTGCAAAAATATGTACATTATTGCCAATAACAACATTATCTCCAATAAAAGAATTTGGATAAATTTTGACATCGTTTCCTAAAACTACGTTTTGTCCCACATAACTAAAGCTACCTAAGTATAGGTTTTCGCCATATTTTGCACTTTCAGACAAGAAAGATTGTGGTTCAATTCCGTTTTTATTCAATTTTACTTGATTATAAAACTCTAATAATTTAGAAAATGACGCATAAGCATCGTCAACTTTAATTAATGTTGTGCTAATTTCTGTTTCGGGTACAAAAGTATCATTAACAATTGTTACTGATGCTTTTGTCGAATATATATGATTGATATATTTAGGGTTAGCCAAGAAAGTAAGAGATCCTTCTGTACCTTCTTCTATTTTAGATAAGCGAGAAACTTCTGCATTGGGATTCCCAACTACCTCTCCTCCTAAAATTTCTGCTATTTGTTCTGCTGTAAATTTCATTGCGACAAAAATATAAAAAAATAGGTTTTAAATGTTAATTTTAGATCAGTTGTTTTGGAAAACAGAGGTAATACTTTGTTACCAATTTAGATAACGATTTCAAATTCAGCTGGTCTGAGGCTTCTACAACATCCTCAATTGTCTTATCTTTTTTTAATATTCGTATAGGTTCGGCTTCTTTACTGTATGCTTGATTTTTTATTTTCCCTCTATATATAAAGTAACTTGCATCAATTGCAGAGATATTATTCTGAGATGCAAATTTTTCTTTCAGGCTTTGCAATTCTTCTAATGAAATCTTTTCGCTACTTAGTTTAATTTTTAATAAATCCCTGTTTATTATCATTTTACTTAAAGTAGAAAGTATAAAATCATCATGTTTTTGCCATGCTTTTAAAGCGCCTATTATATCAAAATCGTCCAGTTGAGAGAATAAATCCAATGTTTCTGGAGTAAAAGTTTCCAAGGTAATTTTGTTTTGCATAAAAAACATCAAAGGTTCACTGCAAGGCAAATGAATTCCTTTTAGAGTTAATTCTTTGGCTCTTTTTAAGACTTTCGTCAAAATAAGTTCTGCAACCAAGCTCGTTTTATGCAAATAAGCTTGCCAATACATTAATCTGCGAGAGAGCAAAAACTTTTCGACAGAGTAAATACCTTTTTCTTCAATAACCAAAACATCATCTACAACATTCATCATTTGGATTAAACGCTCAGAATTGACATTTCCTTCGGCTACACCAGTATAAAAACTATCACGTTTAAGATAATCCATACGATCCATATCTAATTGGCTCGAAATCAATTGCAACATAAACTTTCTGTGATAGTCTCCTTTAAATATCTGAATTGCTAAACTTAGCTTTCCGTTAAACTCAATATTTAATTGATTCATAAACAATAACGAGATTGCTTCATGATTTACATCTTCAACAATACTTCTCTCCATTGCATGCGAAAAAGGTCCATGACCTATATCATGTAGTATAATCGCTATATATAATGCGTTTTCTTCTTCGACGGAAATTGTAACATCTTTAAAGCGTAAAGTTTCGATTGCTTTTTGCATTAAATGCATACAACCTAAGGCATGATGAAACCGAGTATGATTAGCTCCAGGATAAACCAAATAAGACAGTCCCATTTGAGAGATTCGGCGTAAACGCTGAAAATAAGGATGCTCTATTAAATCATATATAAAAGCATTTGGAATGGAAATGAAACCATATATGGGATCATTGAAAATTTTCAGCTTATTTATAACGTTCACTATTTGGTTATTTTTTAGGTCAACAAATATAACTAAATTACTACTTATTTTGTTTTACATTTTGGGCAAAAAAGCAAACAAATTAAGTTTTTATGATGTAATGTTATCATAATTATCTAAATTAGTGCATCGAAAAGGCAATATTACGCTTTTTTATTGGTAACAAACAATTAACACAAATTTAAGTTCGTTTAGTTCGGTAAATTACGAACCAATTTTATCTTTGCCCAAAAAATCATGGATACTAACATACAAAAGGAAAGAGAGGAGCTTATAGAGTTATTCGGTATTCATTTTGAATCAGTATATAACTTGCCCCCGCTTTGCTCAAGAATTCTTGGACTATTAATCGTTGAAGCTTTTAAAGATGGGCTGACTTTTGAGCAAATAGTAGAAAAAATGGGTGCTAGTAAAAGTTCTGTATCTACAAATTTGAATTTTCTTTTAAAAATAGGAAAGATAGATTATTATACTTTACATGGTGATCGAAAAAAATATTTCAGACCGCCACCGTTTAGTGAACGATTTACTAATTATTTAAAAATTCTTGAGTTTGAGAATAAAATAATTGACAAAATGATTTTTTACAGAGAGAAAACAATGAATACCCCTGAAGAAAGAATGAATATGGAACATGCAAAAGCATATAAAAGCCACATCCTAAAAGTCGAAGAATTAGTTATAGAAACAATTACTGAGATTATAGAAATCGAAAAAGTTAATAATAAATCATAAATCAAATTTAATACAAATGAAGAATATTTCATTCTCCCTAATAGCTATCATGCTAGTTTTTGCGTCATGTAAAAAAAAGGAAGAACAAGCCCCGCCGCAAGGCCCAGCTCCGTTCCCAGTTAAAACAATTTCAATACAAGATGCAGTAGTATATCAAGAGTATAGCGCAAATCTTGAAGGTCAGCAAAATGTTGAAATTCGTCCGAAAGTAAATGGATATATCCAAAAGATTTATGTTGATGAAGGTCAGGTTGTAAAAAAAGGACAATTGCTTTTTAAACTTGAAACACAAACATTAAATCAAGATGCATCTGCAGCAAAAGCTTCTGTTCAAGCAGCACAAGTAGAAGTTGACAGATTGAAACCGCTAGTTGATAGAAAAATCATTAGTATCGTTCAATTAGAAACTGCCAAAGCTAAGTTGGCTCAAGCCAAAAGTGCTTATGGAAGTATTGCTGCCAATATTGGATACGGAACAATCATTTCTCCGGTAAGTGGAGTAATTGGTGGTTTACCTTTTAGAGAAGGAAGCTTAGTTAGTGCAACTAGCGAAGTGCCTTTAACAACAGTATCTGATACAAAAATTGTTCGTGCTTATTTCTCTATGAATGAAAAACAGTTATTATTCTTTAATAAAACATTTAAAGGAGCAACTACTGCCGAAAAATTAAAATCTGCACCACCAGTTTCATTATTATTGGTTGATAATACAGAGTACGACCAAAAAGGGAAAATCGCTACAATGAATGGTTTAGTTAATGCAGCAACAGGAAACACACAATTTAGAGCAGATTTTAATAACCCACAAGGTATTTTAAGAAGTGGTAGTACAGGAATTATCCGTTTACCTATTGAGCAAAAAAATGTAATCCTAGTTCCTCAAAATGCAGTTTTTGAAGTGCAAGGGAAACAAATGATTTATGTTGTTGAAAAAGGAAACAAGGTAAAATCTACAATTGTAGTAACAAATGGTACTTCAGATTTAGATTTCATTGTAACAGAAGGTCTTAAAGCAGGCGATGTTGTTGTTGTAGAAGGAGCGTCAAAATTAAAAGATGACATGGAAATCACGCCACAACAAGCCAAAGATGCAGCTAATAAAGCTACAGAAACAACAAATACTACAGCTAAAAAATAATATACAAGATGTTAAAAACGTTTATAGAAAGACCTGTTCTCTCGACGGTAATATCCATCTTAATTACCATACTTGGTATTTTAGGATTGATGTCATTACCGGTAGAACAATACCCCGAAATTGCACCACCAACCGTTCAGGTAAGTGCAACATATACTGGAGCAAATGCTGAAACAGTATTAAATAGTGTCGTTATTCCTCTAGAAGAAGAAATTAATGGTGTGGAAGGAATGACATACATGACTTCTTCTGCTGCAAATGATGGTTCTGCAAAAATATCTGTTTATTTTGAACTTGGAGTTGATCCAGATATTGCTGCAGTAAACGTTCAGAACAGAGTTTCTCGTGCAACTAGTAAATTGCCACAAGCAGTTGTACAAACAGGGGTTACTACCCTAAAAAGTCAAACGAGTGCTTTGATGTTCTTTGCTTTGTATTCGAACAACGACGATTTTGACGAGACATATATTCAGAATTATGCCAAAATTAACCTTGTACCAAAATTGCAACGTGTTAAAGGTGTAGGACAAGTAAACGTTTTTGGAGCTAAGGATTACTCGATGAGAATCTGGATTAATCCAGAAAAAATGGCTGCTTATAATGTAGCGCCAAAAGATATTCAGGCAGCTTTGCAAGAGCAAAACGTTGAGGCAGCTCCTGGTAAATTTGGAGAAAATGCCGATGGTATTTACGAATACGTAATTAAATATAAAGGACGTCTTTCAGAAATTAAAGATTATGAAGATATTGTTATCAAAGCTACTGGTAACGGAAACTTTGTTCACTTAAAAGATGTTGCAACGGTAGAATTAGGTGGTTTTAATTATGGAACCAAAAATATTGCAATGGGTAAACAAGGGGTTGCCGTTGGGGTATTTCAAACTTCTGGTTCAAATGCACAAGACATTATAACCGAAGTAGTAAACATTTTAGACGATGCAAAACCTGATTTCCCAAAAGGAGTAGATTATGTAATTCCTTATAATACTAAAACCTTCCTAGATGCTTCGATAGAAAAAGTAATTTCAACATTAATTGAAGCTTTTATATTAGTATTTATTGTTGTGTTCTTGTTCTTGCAAGATTTCCGTTCTACATTAATTCCTGCAATAGCAGTTCCTGTTGCAATTATTGGTACGTTTTTCTTCCTACAAGTATTTGGTTTCTCTATCAATATGTTAACATTGTTTGCAATGATTCTGGCTATTGGTATTGTGGTCGATGATGCAATTGTCGTCGTCGAGGCAGTCCACGCCAAGCTGGATGAAGGAGCAAAATCAGGAAAAGAAGCTACAATTTCTGCCATGAGCGAGATTACAGGAGCGATTATTTCTATCACATTAGTAATGTCTGCGGTATTTATTCCTGTGTCATTCTTAAGTGGACCATCGGGAGTATTCTACCAACAGTTTGCAATTACATTGGCAATTGCGATTTTAATTTCGGCAATTAATGCATTGACTTTAAGTCCGGCATTATGTGCTTTGTTCTTAAAACCTCATGAAGCTTCAGATCATCACGATAAGAATTTCAAAGATAGATTCTTCATTGCTTTCAATACTAGTTTTGATAGAATGAACAATAAATATGTTAAGTCTCTTGGATTCTTAGCAAGAAAAAAATGGGTTGCAATTTCAGGATTATTAGTATTCACGGCAATCACTATATTCTTATTCCAAACTACACCATCAGGATTTATTCCTAATGAGGATAGAGGAATCATCATGGCAGATTTAACGCTTCCTCCAGGAACAACTTTGGAGAAAACACAATTAGCCGTTAATGAATTAGACTCTATTTTGGCCTCAATGGATATTGTAGAATCAAGAATGAGTGTTGTTGGTTTTAGTTTATTAAATAGTGTAAATGGAGGATCTTATGCATTTACAGTAATTAAATTAAAAGACTGGAAATACCGTAAAGAAGCCAATCAATCTGTAGATGCAGTTGTAGGTGAATTATTTGGTAGAACAGCACATTTTAAAGATGCCAAAGCATTATTCTTTACACCTCCAAGTGTACAAGGTTTTGGTTCTGCGGATGGTTTCGAATTAAAAATCCAGGATAAAGGAGATGATGATTGGACAACAGTAAGTAAAGTAAGTAATGAATTCTTGGCTGAATTAATGAAGAGACCAGAAATTCAGTACGCAATTACCAACTTCAATCCTACTTTCCCACAATATCAAATGGATATTAACGTAGAAAGAGCTAAAAATGCAGGTGTTTCTGTTTCTGATATTTTTAATACAATGCAAGGATACTACGGAGGATTGTACACTACCGATTTTAATAAATTTGGTAAACAATACCGTGTAATGATTCAGGCAAAACCATCAGACAGAGCAACTCTTGAATCAATCAATACGATTTATGTTAAAAATGCTGCAGGACAGCAAGTAGCCATAAGCCAGTTTGTTGATTTCAAAAGAATTTATGGACCAGAAGCAGTTGCACGTTTCAACATGCTAAAAGCCGTGAACGTTAATGGTAAAGCAAAACCTGGTTATAGTTCTGGAGATGCTATTAAAGCAATTCAGGAAGTAGCAGCTCAGCATTTGCCAAAAACTTATAGCTATGAATTCTCTGGTATGACACGTGAGGAAATCCTTGCCGGAAGTCAAGCAGCTGGTGTATTCTTATTGAGTTTAATATTTGTATATTTCTTATTAAGTGCACAATACGAAAGTTATTTAGTTCCGTTATCAGTATTACTTTCATTACCTGTAGGTATTGCCGGAGCAATTGGATTTGTGAAACTCGCAGGATTAGAAAACAACATTTATTTCCAGGTAGCCCTGATAATGCTTATAGGACTACTAGCGAAGAATGCCATTCTGATTGTCGAGTTTGCCATACAAAGGCGACGACACGGAATGGACTTGACACAAGCTGCGATAGAAGGTGCAAAAGCACGTTTACGTCCTATTTTAATGACCTCTCTTGCTTTTATCTTTGGTTTAATGCCATTGGCTTTAGCTTCAGGAGTTGGTGCTGTAGGTAACCGTTCAATCGGTATGGGAGCTGTAGGTGGAATGTTGATAGGAACAATTTTTGGAGTATTTGTAATTCCAATCTTGTTTATTATTTTCCAAAGCTTACAAGAAAGAATCTCTGGAAAACCATTTACAGAGAAAGAATCAGATGTTATACTTTTAGACGAAGAAAATGAAAAATAATATAAATAAAATAGTAACAGTTGTCATCACGGCAACTGTTATGCAATCCTGCTTCGTTGCAAAAGAATACGAAAGACCAAAGGATATTAAAACCGAAAACTTATATAGAACCGAAGTGGTTTCTAAAGACAGTACTTCGATGGCAAATCTTTCTTGGGACAAAGTTTTCACAGATCCAATTTTGCAAGGTTACATCAAAAAAGGATTAGAAAACAACTTGGATATCCGAATTGCAATGCAAAACATTGCTGCTGCCGAAGCATCAATGAAACAAGGAAAATCAGGGTACTTCCCTACTCTTTCTGTTGGTGCAGATTGGACACACCAACAGTTATCAAAAAACAGCCAGTTTGGAGCTTTACTTCAAAATCGCAGTACCGATCAATACCAGCTTGCTGGAACTCTAGGTTGGGAAGCTGATATTTGGGGTAAAATTAGAAGTAATAAACGTGCAACAAATGCTGTTTATTTACAAACTACTGCTGCAAATCAAGCTGTAAAAACTCAATTAATTGCAGATATTGCTTCTACTTACTATCAATTGATTGCAATAGATGAGCAAATCAAATTATCTGAAGAGACTTTGATTAACAGAACAGAAAGTGTAGAAACGATTATTGCTTTAAAAGATGCAGGAAACGTTACCGAAGTTGGAGTTAAGCAAACAGAAGCTCAAAAATATGCTACAGAAATTATCATTGCTGATTTAAAAGTAAGCACGATTCTTTATGAAAACAAAATGAGCATTCTTTTAGGAGAATCTTCTACTAAAGTAGAGAGAAGTAGTTTTGAAGTGCAGAAAATGCAACCAGAAATTACGCTTGGTGTACCTGCAACTTTATTAAGAAACAGACCAGATGTAATTGCTGCAGAATATAATTTGATTTCAAATTTTGAAAGAACCAATGTTGCAAGAAGTAATTTTTATCCAACACTTAAAATTACAGCAACTGGCGGACTTCAAAGTATTGATTTAAAAGAATGGTTTAGTGCAAATTCATTTTTCGCAAATGTTGTAACAGGATTAACACAGCCAATTTTTAATCAACGTCAGATTAAAACAAATTTTGAAATAGCTAAAGCAAATCAGGAAAAAGCATACCTACAATTTGAGCAATCATTGCTTACTGCAGGAAAAGAAGTTTCTGATGCCTTAGCACAATATAACAATGAAACCAAAAAAATTGCAATTCGCGAGAAACAAGTAGAAGCATTAAAAGTTGCTACAGGATATTCAGATGAATTATTAAAATATGGTTTAGTGAATTATTTAGAAGTTCTTACTGCAAAAGACGATGCCTTAAATGCAGAATTAACTTTAATCGAAAACAAATTTTCACAATATAATGCCATTATTCAATTATACAGAGCCCTTGGAGGTGGATGGCAATAAGATTTCATAATTAGGTTACTTATTAATTTTCATATTTAAACCACTGGATATTTTTTATATTCAGTGGTTTTTATTTTTTTCATAGTAAAATTATCATAATATTAATAAATAGCCGTTTTAAAAAGAAGTAAATTGCCACTTAGATTTAACAATTTTGAACAAGCTATATAATTATGGATAAGATAAAAATACTTTGGGTTGATGATGAAATCGACTTATTAAAGCCACACATATTATTTTTGGAGAAAAAAAACTATGCAGTAACGACATGTAATAATGGACTTGATGCAATTGCGATTTTTGAAGATGAAAATTTTGATATTGTTTTTCTTGACGAAAATATGCCTGGAATGAGCGGATTAGAAACGCTTTCGGAAATGAAAGAGAAAAAATCTACTATTCCGATGATTATGATTACCAAAAGTGAAGAGGAATATATCATGGAAGAAGCTATTGGATCTAAAATAGCCGACTATTTGATAAAACCTGTAAACCCTAATCAAATCTTGTTGAGCTTAAAGAAAAATCTCGATCACTCAAGATTAATTTCTGAAAAAACAACACTAGATTATCAAAAAGAATTCAGGAAAATTGCGATGGAAATGGCAATGGTTAATTCTTATGAAGATTGGATTGAATTGTACAAAAAATTAGTTTTTTGGGAACTAGAATTGGAGAATATCAATGACCAGGGAATGATTCAAATTTTGGAATCTCAAAAAGTTGAAGCAAATTCTCAATTTGGGAAATACATAGAGCGTAATTATGAAGATTGGTTTGCACCAAAAGCAGATAAACCAATTCAGTCACATACTTTATTTAAAGAATTAGTAGTTCCGGAAATTAAAAAGAAAGACAAACCAATTTTGTTTGTTGTAATTGATAATTTACGTTACGACCAATGGAAATCATTTGAAACCGTAGTAGGGAATTATTATAAACTAGAAAAAGAAGTTCCATATTTCTCGATACTTCCTACGGCAACACAATATGCCCGAAATGCAATATTTTCAGGTTTATTACCAATAGAAATGGAAAAACAATTTCCTGAATATTGGAAAAATGACGTTGAAGACGGAGGGAAAAATTTATACGAAGCAGAGTTTTTAAGTGCACAATTAAAACGATTGGGATTAAATATAAAAGAAGACTATTTTAAAATCACCAACCTTGCAAGCGGAAAAAAACTAGCTGAAAATTTTAAAGCACTTAAGAATAATGATCTTGTAACAGTCGTTTACAACTTTGTAGATATGCTATCGCATGCAAAAACAGAGCTAGATGTTGTAAAAGAATTAGCTTCGGATGATAAAGCTTACCGATCGCTGACATTAAGCTGGTTCAAAAATTCTCCTTTGTTAGAGATTATACAGCAAGCTCAGAACTTAGGATTTAAATTAATTCTAACTACAGATCACGGAACAATCAATGTAAAAAATCCATCGAAAGTTGTAGGAGATAAAAACACAAGCTTAAATTTACGATACAAAACAGGGCGAAGTTTAACCTATGAGCATAAGGATGTGTATGTTGTAAAAGAACCTAAAAAAATAGGTTTACCTGCAATAAATATGAGCAGTTCGTTTATTTTTGCAAAAAATGATTTGTTTTTGGCTTACGTAAATAATTACAATCATTATGTGAGTTATTATAAAAACACCTATCAGCACGGAGGAATTTCATTAGAAGAAATGATAATCCCGTTCTTGATATTTAATCCAAAGTAAAAGAAGAAAAATTTAGTTTCAGTTTACAGCGGAAGTAAAAAAAATTAGCTTAAAAAAAATATAAATAAAAAATGGAAGTTACTTTTTCGTTAGACCAAATTCAGGAAGTTGCAAAGCAAATCTTAGCACAAAACCCTAATAAAATTCTCCTTTTTAATGGAGAAATGGGTGCGGGAAAAACTACACTTATTAAGCAATTGTGTAAAAGTTTAGGAATTGAAGATGCCACAAGTAGCCCAACTTTTTCTTTGGTTAATGAATATCAGACAAATGATAATCAAACTGTGTATCACTTTGATTTTTATAGATTAAATCATGAAACCGAAGCTCTGGACATGGGAGTTGATGATTATTTATATTCTGGAAATTGGTGTTTTATTGAATGGTCAGAAAAAATTCCAAATTTAATCCCAGAACAACATTCGGTTGTTACAATCGAATTGTTACCAGACGGAAAACGTTTATTAAAACTAGTTTAATTCCTTAGGCTAATACAAAAATTATACTTCATTGAAGAATGTGTATTAGCCTAGAGAATACTGTTTTATTAAAAAGATTTTACGTAATTTGTACTCTTAATTCTGCATAAACAATGTCAATAACGATAACTCCATTTACGAAACAAGATTTGTTGCCTCAAGAAGAAAAACTTGAAATTGGCAGATACAAAAGAGAACTTTTCATTGGAATTCCTAAGGAAACAAGTTATCAGGAGCGTCGTATTTGCTTAACACCAGATGCCGTAAACTCTCTCACCTACCAAGGACACAGGGTTATGATAGAATCTGGCGCAGGAGAAAGTTCTAGTTATACCGACAAAGAATATAGTGATGCTGGTGCAGAAGTTACAAAGGATACCAAACGAGTTTTTGGTTGCCCTATGTTGTTAAAAGTTGAACCACCAACAGTTGCAGAGATTAAAATGATGAATCCAGAAACAATTTTAATATCTGCGATTCAACTAAAAACTAGGAAAAAGACCTATTTTGAAGCTTTGGCTCAAAAAAGAATTACCGCATTAGCATTTGAGTATATAAAAGATGAAGACGGAACTTATCCAGCTGTAAAATCATTAAGCGAAATTGCAGGAACAGCATCAATACTTATTGCTGCCGAATTAATGATTACAAATGAGTTTGGAAAAGGATTACTATTTGGTAATATTACAGGAGTCCCTCCTACCGATGTTGTAATTTTAGGCGCAGGAACTGTTGGTGAATTTGCTGCTAAAACAGCAATTGGTCTAGGAGCAACTGTAAAAGTTTTTGATAATTCGATTACTAAATTACGTCGCTTACAAAACAATCTTAATCAGCGTGTATTTACTTCGACAATACAACCAAAAGCGTTATTAAAAGCGTTAAGACGTTGTGATGTGGCTATTGGTGCTATGCGAGGTAAAGAACGTTGTCCGATTATAGTAACTGAAACTATGGTAGAGCACATGAAAAAAGGTGCTGTAATTGTAGATGTAAGTATTGATACAGGTGGTTGTTTTGAAACCTCGGAAGTAACTACACATGAAAAACCAACTTTTATTAAAAGTAATGTTTTGCATTATTGCGTTCCAAATATCCCATCTCGATATTCTAAAACTGCCTCACTTTCAATAAGTAACATAATTACTCCTTATTTATTGCAAATTGCTGAAGATGGCGGACTTGAAAGCGCTATAAGATGCAATAAAGGATTAAAAAACGGAATTTATATGTATCACGGAATCCTTACCAATAAAGCTATAGGCGAATGGTTTGATTTACCTGATAATGACATTAATTTACTTGTATTTTAAGGCAACTTTAGCGTACCTTTGCCAAAAATAGAATTCATGAAGTTTGTACATCGTTTTGCATATTATTTAGTTGGATTAGTTATGGGATGTTTCTTTGTAGCCCTTGTATTTAGTGGAAAAGATACACGTTGTAATTATTTTCCTAATGCAAGAGTTTTAAATGATTTAAGAAACAAACCATTTCATTATTCTGAAGAAGCTTCTAAAATTTTGACAGAAAAATGGATTGACACTTTGGATATAAAAAACACATTACAATTTGGTGATGTTGATTTTGATAAAAGTAATGTAGAATATAAAAAAGGTAAATTATACGTTATAGAAGGTAAAACCTTGAAAAATCAAGAAGTAATACTTAAAGTAATTAATTATCCAGGGAAAGCTGTTTTAGAATCTATAGAAAAGAAACCAGCAAATTAGAGCTATCGTATATACAGATATTTAAAAAAAACTGAACACGAATTTACTTCGTCTGTTCGACTTCCAGTCTCGAGTCACAGCTAAGTTAATCATTAAAATTAATGGCCATTAATTAGAGAAATTCGTGTTTACTTTTTTTTTATGTTGAAGTGGTGTCAAATTAAAGCCATTTAATTTCTTCGATTTTCTTCGATTTTAAAAAATCATTTGTTTTAGTAAAATGCTTGTTTCCAAACCATTTTCCTTGATTGGCACTCATAGGCGATGGATGACCAGATTCTAGAATCAAATGTTTGGTGCGGTCTATTTTAAGACCTTTCTTTTGAGCAAAAGCACCCCACAATAAAAATACAACATCTTCTTTTTGATCAGATATTGTCTTGATTACTGCATCGGTAAATAAATTCCATTTTAAATGTTTATGACTATTAGGTGTATCTTTTCGAACAGTTAATGAAGCATTTAAAAGTAAAACGCCTTGTTTTGCCCAAGATTCTAAATTACCCGAAGTCGGCATAAAAACCGAATCGAAATCGGCATTTAATTCTCTGAAAATATTACGGAGAGAAGGAGGAATTTTTACATTATCATTTACCGAAAAACTTAAACCATTAGCTTCTCCTACTCCATGATAGGGATCTTGCCCAATGATAACTACTTTTACATCTTGAAATGAACAATGATTGAATGCCGAAAAAATTAAATCAGTTGGAGGATAACAAACTTGGTTTTTATACTCATCTTCAAGAGATAATAACAAATCATTAAAATAAGGTTTTCCTATTTCATCTGATAATACTGCTTGCCAATCTGGATTGAGGTTAATTTTCATTTAATAAATTTTACTACAAATTACGCAAAGTTTTTTGCAAAGAACCAATTAATACTACTATTTAGTTTCAAAACTTTGTAACTTTGAAGCTTTACAACTTACGATATAATATGATATCTATTACTGATAAAACATTACAAGATTTACAATTCCCTACAGTGCTCGAAACTATTTCGGACATTTGTAATACCGATATAGGCAAACAAAAAGCTTTAGAAATAAGACCTTTTAGAGATAAAGAAACTTTGATGCAAGCATTGATGCAAACATCGGAGTATATTTCGTCTTTCCAAAATAACAATGCAATTCCAAATCATGGTTTTGATGCGATTACTTACGAAATTAAATTTCTGGCAATCGAAGATAGTTTTCTGGAAGTTGGCAGTTTTAGAAAAATTGCAACCTTATCATCTACAGTTAATTTCTTATTGAACTACTTTAAAAAATTTGATGATTATTATCCAAATTTAAATGCGAGAGCTTCGCAAGTAGAATTTACAAAAGAAATTATTTCGCAAATAGATGTTGTTGTAGATAAATATGGAGAAATTAAAGATAATGCTTCTCCAGAATTAGCTAACATTCGACGTGATATGAATTTGGTTCGTGGTAAAGTAAACCAAAGTTTTGGTGTAGCTTTAACACAATACAATAGTTTAGGTTATCTGGACGATATTAAAGAAAGTTTTGTGCAAAACCGTCGTGTTCTTGCAGTTTTGGCAATGTATCGTCGTAAGGTAAAAGGTTCTATTTTAGGAAGTTCTAAAACCGGAAGTATTGCTTATATAGAACCAGAAACTACTCTTAAATACTCTAGAGAACTTAGCAATTTAGAATATGAGGAAAAAGAAGAAATTACTCGCATTTTAAAACAATTATCAAATGCTATTCGTCCGTATTTGTCTTTGCTTGTTGATTATCAAGCTTTTTTAAGTGATATAGATGTTGTTGCTGCCAAAGCAAAATATGCCAATAAGATAAATGGTATTTTACCAACAATTACAGAGGAACGTCGTTTGTATTTTAGAGATGCTTTTCATCCTATTTTGTATTTGAATAACAAACAGAAGAATGAAATTACGCATCCGCAAACTATTGAATTAAAACAAGATAACAGAATTATTGTAATCTCTGGACCAAATGCCGGAGGTAAAACAATCTCGCTGAAAACCGTAGGATTACTACAATTAATGCTACAATCAGGAATGTTGATTCCTGTGCACGAGCGTAGTGAAACTTTCTTGTTTGATAGAATCTTAACTGATATTGGTGATAATCAATCTATTGAAAATCATTTAAGTACATATAGTTATAGATTAAAAAACATGAATTATTTCTTGAAGAAATGTAACAAGAAAACCATGTTTTTGATTGATGAATTTGGAACTGGTTCTGATCCTGAATTAGGTGGAGCTTTGGCTGAAATTTTCTTAGAAGAATTTTACCATCGTGAAGCTTTCGGAATTATAACGACGCATTATTCTAATCTTAAGATTTTGGCAAACGAATTGCCTTTTGCAACAAATGCCAATATGCTTTTTGATGAACAATCATTAGAGCCAATGTACAAATTAGTTCTTGGTCAAGCCGGAAGTTCGTTTACATTTGAAGTTGCTTTGAAAAATGGAATTCCGTATGGTTTGATTAATCGTGCGAAAAAGAAAATCGAAATTGGAAAAGTTCGTTTTGATAAAACCATTGCAACACTTCAGAAAGAACGCTCGAAGCTAGAAAAAACTTCTTTGAACTTAAAAGAAGAAGAAACTAGAGCGCGTGCCGAAAGTAACAAAATGGAAAATATAAATGTCAAGATAAAACAAAAACTAGAAAGCTATCAGGAATTATATGATAGTAACCAGAAGACGATTTATATTGGACAAAAAATTGAAGATATCTCTGAGAAGTATTTCAATAATAAAAATAAAAAAGAACTGATAGGAGAATTTTTGAAGATTATTGAAATTGAAAATTCCAAACGCAAAAAAGCAACTCCGAAAGAAGCAAAAGCAATAGTTGAAAAGAAAAAAGAAGTTATTGCCGAAGTAACTGTTCAGGTTGAAGAAATTCGAAAAGAGAAAAAAGAAAAGAAATTAAAAGCTGTTGTCGAAAAACCTAAAGTAACTTTAAAAGTTGGTGATCGAGTGCGTATGATTGACGGAAGGTCTGTAGGAAGTATTGACTCTATCGAAAAAAATAAAGCTACAGTAAATTATGGCATTTTTACTTCGAAAGTAAATTTGGATGAATTGGAATTTGTAGAAGAAGCTAAAAAATAGTTTTTAGTTTTCTGTCGCGGTTTTCAGTACTAAAAAGCTAAAATTTTATCAAAAACCAAAATAAAGCGATTTAAACAATCATCTTCAGGAAGACACTTAATGAGTTGGAAGATTTTAAAAGACCACTTAAAAGTTATTTATGAAAGCTGTTTTTAATTTAATAAATTTATGCAATAATCAACATCGATAGAATAAACCAATAGTAATAAAAAGGAATATTTTTAACGAAATAAACTACATAAAGTAGCTTTGTCAAAGTTTTGAACTAAAGATGTAAGGAACTTTGATAAAAGCTAAAGTTTAATGTTGGTCTGCGCATTTTTGTCATTTCGACGAAGGAGAAATCTTCACAAGTAACTCCGTAACGAAAGTTCAATCTTTGTCGAGCTTCTAGCGAAGATTTCTCCTTCGTCGAAAGGACAAGTTTGGGGTTATTTTGTGTAAATACAAAGTTCCTTTCATCATTAATTTTTTACTTTGACAAAGCTTTTTAAAATTTTAACCAAAAAAAAATGAATCCACAAGATGACATTACTTCGTTTTTCGCAAAATCTGCTGAGAACAAAAAAATAATTCTCTTTGATGGAGTTTGTAATTTATGCGATTCGGCGGTGCAGTTTATTATTAAGCATGATAAGAAAGATGTTTTTCGTTTTGCCGCTTTGCAGTCTGAAATAGGAAAAGAAATTTGTAAACATATAGGAGTTGATATTACCAAAGTTGATAGTATTATATTTTACGAACCTAGAGTTGCTTATTATTACAAATCGGGAGCAGCGATTGCCATAGCCGAAAATCTTGGAGTTTTATGGAGTTGGTTTTCTGTTTTTAAAATAATTCCTGTTTTTTTGAGAGACCCACTATATAATTATATCGCTAAGAACAGATATAAGTGGTACGGGAAAAAAGAAAGCTGCATGATTCCTACTCCTGAATTAAAAGCTAAGTTTTTGTAAGACCTATTTTTTTTTACGCAGATTTAGCGGATTTGAGCAAATTTTAGTTTAATCTAATCTTGTCTTTTTCAAATCAAGGAGAAATTCTGAAAATTCATTTTTTTAACTCACGCAAATTTAGCAGATTTGGGAGATTTTATTTTGCGCTAAAATTAGATTCGATACAATTTTGCCATTTTGAATGAAGGAGAAATTATAATCTGAGAATTGTGACTGAAACTTGAAACTGAAAACTAAATCTCTAGCCCTGATGGTCGCGGCATCCTTTTTATTTTTTCTTTAAAAATAAAAAGATA
>NZ_NCWQ01000029.1:0-43919 GCF_002156885.1 Flavobacterium sp. AJR
ATATCCACCACTTGCGGATTACCTGCGGCATCGGTATAACTAAACTGATTTGTTGTAGAATCAAAAGTTACTGCACCTACTGTTTTTGTTGCAATATTTTCTATAATCGTAGTTACTGCAGGATTATTGGCAATGGTACTAAAGTTTGTTGTTACATCACCAACAACATCAATATTTACAGGCGTTCCTACTTCATTATTATAGGTATAAGAACCTCCTCCGTTATTAACAAGCGTGGTAATTGTTTCCTCGTCTTTAATAACATTTGTTATTTCGGTTTTAAAAGCAGGGTTATTTAAAATTGTAGAAGAATTTGTAATTACATCACCCACAACATCTATTGTAGTTCCTGTAGCATTTTCACTCGTATAAAGATATTTACCATCATTAGCAGCATCTTTTGTTAATGTGGTTAATGTTTCATCTGTCTTGATAACATTTGCGAGTTCGGTCGTAAAAATTGGATTGTTTACAATACTTGAAGCATTATTAATTACATCTCCTACAACATCTATTGTAGTGGTTGTAGCATCTTCACTCTTATAAACATATTTACCATCATTAGCAGCATCTTTTGTAAGTGTGGTTAATGTTTCACTTGATTTTACTACTTGAGTAAAGTCAACTGTTTGTGTTACTCCAGACGCATCAACATAAGTAAATTGCTGAGTTGTTGGGTTATAAATAACAGTTCCTGTACTTGGTGCAACTTCATTAGAAATAACTATTCTATTCCATTTGTTATCATACCAATAGTAGTATCCGGCTTTAATGTCTGCAACATTTGCTGTATTAAATACTAATAAACTGTTTTGATTACCATTTGTAATTGTGGTAGCATCCGTAGAACTTGTTAAATTAATTCTTGGGATTAAAATACCTTTGTCACTAGCAACAACTTCTAACTGTGAAGAAGCATTTGGCAATGGTGTTCCGATACCTACCTGTGAGTAAGCCGAATAACTACCTAAGACAAAAAGCAAGGGGAGTAATTTATTCTTCATAAGATTCATTATTGGGGGTTAATAATCTATTTTGAATTTAAACTAGAAATAGAGAGACTATCTCTAAAAATATAAGAACTTGAAATTTTAGATAAAGTAATAGGTGGTATTCTTCAAAAAAATATAATATTCAGAATATGTAGGTTCTCTAAATTCTAAATACAGATTGTCTACAGATATTCCATAGGGAATCCATTTTGGCGTTTAATTAATCTAAGTATTAATTTTGGGTGATGACTAAAGACAATATAAATTACAACACTTTACTTGTCTGAGTATCAATTTTGAGTGATGATTAAAGACAATGTAAATTACAACACTTTACTTGTCTAAATATTAATCAACAATATATATTTTAGGCTTTTATGTTTTTTCAATATATTTTATAAAATCATTATAAATTGGTGAAGTGATGTTTAAACCATTTATACTACTTTAATACTATTGATAAACAAAAGCTTTTTTAATGTTAAAGAACCTTAAAGTGGTATTTTAGTTTTCTTTAACGAAATCTTATTAAAGTTTCTTTTTAACAACAACTCACGCTAAAAATGTAAGTTACTGAAAATAAGAATATTAAAAGTAATAAAAAGATTATACAAAAAAATGAGCCACTTATTAACACAACAGCTAAATTGTAGATTTCTCACATATCCATTTATTATTTTACATATTTAAACACATATAATCTTGTTAGTAATATTATATGGAATGGAGTTTTTCTGAAAAAGAAGCTTTGATAATGTCTTTACGATCAACAATTATAGGTCTTATTAGTTTTTTTGATGGTTTACCTTTTTTTCTTGTTTTTCCAATTATTTTAATGTTGCTACTTTATGATTATGGTTTTAAACGAAAAATACACAAATCCTATTTGGTTTCATTGTTAATTTCACATCTATCATTATATCTTTTATTATGGAGTAGAAATGAGCATAAACACTATTTTTCTACTAGATTATTATCAGAATTAGAAGCTCCAGAAATTAATGTTCTTTTTTTTTTGCAATACCAAGTTTAGTAATGGCTTTGTATGTTAATTGTTTTTTATTTGGGCGGTATGAAAATCTAAAAAAAATAATTGATTACCATTTTTTTAAGGCAACTAGGATGTGGTAAATGATTATTTAAAAAAGTAGTATAAAAAAATAATTAGAGACAATTAATATGAAAAAAAATAAATCAGGTACTTTTCGAATATGGTTTATCCATATATTACTATATTATTATGTATATGCAATTATTCATTTTTCCATACAAAATTATTATTCATGTGGAAACAACTTCACAATATGGTCAATATTAGTATTATTAGCATACCCAATCGCAGGAGTATTAGGTTTCTTTTACATGTTTCCATTGTTTTTTCTATTGCCTATTACCATAATGCTTGTACTATATAAATACATTTATTTTAATCAATTTTATAAATCATACTTAATCGCTATATTATTTTCACATTTTTCGCATTACATTTTTTTGGATATGCATAGTCCGAACTTATATTTTACGGCAATAATAAATTCAAGAATCAAAGTTCATAAGGTCAATAATTTATTTTTCATTGTTCCAAGTTTAATTGTGGCTTTGTCTGTTACTTGGTTTTTATTTGAAAAGTATGAAAATCAAAAAAAGGAATAATTGCCAATCATTAAAAAGTAAATGCATCTATAAAAGAGTAGTGTAGAAAGACGATAAGAAATATTGATTATGAAAAAAAATGAACCATCAATTAACAAAACAGCGAAATTATGGATTTCACATATATTGGTTTACTATTTTATTTTTGTGTGTCTTTCAAATCTTGCGATGAAAAGAAGTTTCTTTTATAAAGAGTCTTTGGATACTCTAGCTTTCTCTCCTTTGCTAGGTTTAATGGGATATTTAGATCATTTTCCCAGCTTCTTCATTTTTCCAATTATTTTGATGTTAGTATTCTATTATCGTTTTTTTAAACAAAAAATATATAAATCGTATATAGTTTCATTGTTGATTTCATACTTTTTATTATATCTATATTTGTTTAATATAGGAGGACTCAAATCAGATTTTGTGGATGTAAATATTTTTTTATTTATTATTCCAAGTTTAGCAATAACAATGTCAATTAATTGGTTTCTATTAGGGCGATATGAAAATCGGAACAAAAATAATTCTGTTCCGATATAACTAATTTTAGATTAATAATCGACTTTCCCTAGGAAAACTCATTAGATACTTATTTCTTAGATTCTTCCACAGAAACTTTTCTAAACTCTTTTAATAGTTTTTCAATTTCTAAAGTTGATTTACGAGCTCTTGGTCCAGCAGCTTTCACACCTTTTTCGATTAATGATTCAGATTCAGCTTTAAAAGTTTCGAATTCTGCATTGATTTTTGATACTAGATCTTTCATGATATGTTTTTAATTTAAGAGCCCAAAAATATTCTTTTTCTTCTTAATACATAAATCATGTGCAATTAATTTTACAATTGTTGCTTTTCTAATTCTTTTATAAAAAAAGTAGGAGAGATTTCAACTCTTTGCTGAAAGGCATTTGTAAAGCGTTGTGTTGAGCTAAAACCGGCTTCTTCAGCCAATGCTGCATTACTAAACTTTCGTACAATTCTGTTTGTTTTTAGGAGTTCTACTAGATAGTCAATTTTCAGGTCATTGATATATTCTACAAACTTTTTACCTCTATAATGGTAAATGATTTGAGACAGATACTTGGTGTTAGAGTCAAAAGCTGCTGCAAGTTTTACCAATGTCAAATCTTGTTCCAAGAATTTCTTCTCTTGTTCAAATTTCTCTAATTGTTTTAGTATTCCAGCTACAGTATCAGGGTTTATATTTAATGTGCCTGCAGATATCTTTTTTAGTCTTACATCATCTTTACTGTTTTTGCTTTTAAACATTAGTTCAGCAAATTTTTTTCTAAAATTTTTTTTATTTCGGATGTTTCTATATGTTAAATAAGAAGAGGAAAGAATAAGAAGACCAATAACACAAATAAAAATTATTTCAGTAGATTTTCTTCGATTAAAAGAGCTTTCGAGTTTCTTCTTTTCTGCAAGCAGTTTTTTCGTATCATATTCCTTATGTATTTTTCCTGTTAGGTATTTATAGGTACCGTTGGAAATACTATCTACTTTAAGCAACTTATTGATATAGTATAACTCTTCTTTTGGACTTTTCTTTCCAGCATAATAGTCTATGAGTACTTCATACATTTCTCGAAGATCGGGGCGAATGTAACCCTCGTCATCAAAGCTCTTATCTACTTTACGGAAATAATGCAGCGCCTGATCTGTTTTGCGCAATTCCCAATAGCTTTTTCCTATATAATAATTCCCTACACTTTCATTAGAAAAATCTTTGTTCTTTCGAATACCAATGAGTCCGCTTTGAATAGTTTGTATTGCTAGGGCATAATTTTTTTTGCCATATTGATTAATACCTTCTGAGTGGATAAAATAAGGTTCTGCTTCTCTATCATTACGTTTCTTTCCTTCCTTTAGTCCAATACTATTTATCTCACTGCATAATCCATAATTCCCCAATCTATTATTTACTAGTCCCAAGGAATGGAGCGAATTAAGATATCCTTGGTCATCATTATTCTTAAAATAATCTACACATTTCTGTAGTAACACTATAGCTTCATCATATGAACCTAGATAATATTTAATAAGAGCCATGTTGTATTTTACTTTGTAAAACAAGTAAGTATCGCTAGTCTTTGCTATAAAATTATTCGCCATGATGTAATTGTCTAAGGCGGCACTATGTTCTTTTTCTCTATAATAGACTATTCCTTTGGAGAGATATGCTGAGCCAATAAGTACATTATCTTTTGATTTCTTGGCTGCATAAATCATACTATCGGCATAAGCTAATTTATATTTTTCATCAGATTTTAGCAAAAAATAGTTTTTATATCCCAAGACAATCTCCTTCCAATTCTTTTCTGTTTTGGCTTTAGCCAAATAAGAATGAATATATACTGCGGCTTTTGAGGGGTTTCTTTTAAAAATATCAATCTGCTCGTCCAGATAAACATATTCTTTGTTTAGCAGGGAATCGGGAATAGGAGTGTTTTTTTTCTGGGCAACAACTACTTGAGTTGCCCAAAATAGTAATAGGATTATATATGTAATAGCCATAATAGATAGTGGGATAAGCAAAGTTAATTTGTGAAAAAAATCTCCTTGATTGCCCATTAAGATATCATGAGATTAATTGTGATGTTTAGACTTTAAAAATAATGTAAATAATTGATTAATAGTGTATTGTTTGTGAGAAATAATGTATGGATTTCGTGGAAATCCATAGTGTAAGTAATGGAATTCGCTAAGTAATCTCTTGTAAGAGTTAATTTCTGCTTATAGATTTGCTTCGAATTCAAAAGCAAAAAGTTTGGTATCGTACCAAATAAAGTTCTGCTTACCCGGGTGCAATGAATTAGACAATCTAAAATTGTTTGGTAATATCTAACACACCACGAATTATGAAAAATACAGTATTATTAATTTTAATCTTTCCGTTTATTGCTATTTCCTGTACTAACGATGGGAATGTAGATGATTTGTCAACTAATAAAAAAGTCAATTTTAAAAAGCCAAAAATGATTTTGCAAGGGCCTGAGAATGATGCAAATCCGTATGATAGTATTGGGAGGCTCCATAATGAGGTTCTGGAAATATATTTAGCAGCAAACTCTGGTAGCATAACAATTGAGGATATCATGGTGCAAATACAATCAATAGGACTTTCAAATACCTTTAATATCGTTCAGGATTGTAGTGCGCCAACTTCAATTAACATCATTAATACAATTCTTAGTGATCCACTAAATAATGGGGATACTATTATAGAGAATTCAGTGCTATCCCCTCAAGCTAAAACAAAGATCAAAATATTCTTGAATTCCTTGGCAATGATACAAAGTAATCCATACGACGATATCTATGAATCTATAACTACCTATGAAAGTGAGATTATATCGAATCATTTATTAAACAATGTAGACAAAAGAGTTATGCTAACTACAGCATCCATTGCAAGATATTCGATATACTATGAAAAGAAAAAAGACAGAGATTGGGATAGCTCATATGGCAATCATATAGGTGGTATAATAGGTGCACTTGATCCTTCGTTGTCTCCTGTGATTATGGCACTTGTTATTGGTCTTGCACAAAATAACCTAGTTATTAATTAATAATCCAGAACACAAAGCACAAAACTATTATCTCATTATAATACATCCTTTATTATGAGATAATTGTTTATCGTAGAACGGACATATGATTATTGTATTGGTTATAGAATATAATTTCAATGAGGATTTTATTATATCATTTAGACTTATCACATATGATTAAAGATTTTATCAATAATAGTTTTGAATTCGATAAGAAAGGACTGTTTGTTTCTTTTGTCAAGGGGTATGATGCTTGGGAGATAAACAGATCTTTCAAAACATCAAATTTCACCTTGCTTTTAATTCGGTCAGGAAATTTAAAACTTCAACTAAATAATAAACTTCAACTACTGAGTGCACATGATTTAGTTTACATACCTAAGAATACGTTTTGTAATATAATAGACAGAAACGAACTATTACAAGTATGCATCATGATTACGGAACGAGCTTCTTTCTCCTCTTCTTTTAATAGTAAAAATTATCCTGGAATTACACTTAACACTACCGATTTTAAACTAGTCCTACAGCTTTTTAAACTAGTAGATCTTAAAAACAGAAACATAACCTATTCCATTTATAATAATGAGTTAATGAAACACTCTTTTAATCAGTTTTTGTGTGAGATTAAAATCATTTATAGTAAGTACCGTGATAATGGAGCGCTTGGTATGACTCGGAAAGAACTACTTGTAGCGCAATTTATAAATTATATTGTATTACATAGCAAAGAAAGACACAGTGTGCAGTTTTTTGCAGATGCCCTTTGTATTACCCCAGGATATTTAAATAAAATAGTAAAACAAATTACGGACAAAACGGCTAAAGATCTCATCTGTGAAGGATTGCTTATTGAAGCAAAAATATTATTGAAAAATTCACAAATAACGATTTTCAATATCGCGGATGAATTAGAATTCAACAATTATTCTTCTTTTAGTACATTTTTTAAAAGACACACTTCCCTGTCACCCTCCGAATATCGGTCACAATTAAATCCCCATTGAATATAAATATGATTTGACTGGGTTAAGAATGTTCTATAAGTATTGATTTAGAGTACTGTCGATTACAAGTCGAGAGAAATATTTACTAAGTAAAAGTAAAAAAAATGACTCAAGCCTATCTTTTAGAATGGATGGATTTAACGGTTACATCAACCCTTAATCCTAATAAAACGGATCTTACTATGATTACTCAAATTCAATCACGAGCGATTATTAAGAAAGCGACCCAGCAAACATTTTTGATTCAGTCACAATTTACTGTGCAGGTTTTTTCGCTTACTAACGAGAAACAAATTAAGATTCTAGTTGGAAATTATTATTCATCATTATTATTTCTTTTGGATAAAATCACAGAAATAAATAATAGTAATGAATTGCATAGAGACAATCTGAAAGAAGTTACAGCAAGCTTAATTTCTTGTTTAGATGAATTAATAACTTTTATAGAATCAAGATTTGCAAACTATTTAGATAGCAACTTTGAAATTATTAAAAGGAAGTACGATGGCCCCACTAAAATGAATACCCCTTCTAATAAAGTTTTATGTAAACTTTCAACAGATCAGACGGCGTTAATACTCAGGGCATCTGATGAATTGAAAATTCTTATTTCAAAATCAATGAATCATTTATTTAAAACAATTGTTCCATTTCTGTCCACTCCAAATAAAGTAAATCTTTCTTATGATGCGATGCGAAGCAAAGCATACGTAGCCGAAGAAAGAGATAAGGAGATAGCAATTGAAACATTGGAACGAATGATTAAACAGATTAAAGAATATTAGCTATATACAGATAATATAAAATATAAAAAAAATGCCACTTTATTTTCCATTTTTAAAACTGGACTGATTGAAAAATAAATTTGATATTTTTTTAGATGGTTCTCCTTTTATAATTAACCAAAATATATATTAAAAAACCAATGAACCAAGCCGCTAAAACAACGATAAAAAAAAATGCAATAATTGATGGATGAAGATAATTTGGTTCATAAAATAATCGTTCTAAAGTCGTAAATTTTTCTTCTAAAGCCTTTCTGTCAAAGTTATTATTGATACCGTTAAGTAGTTCATTATTATGATCTTTATAATAGTAAATATCTTTGACAAGCTTTTTAGGAACGATATGAGTCTCAATCTTATACTTTTTAAGTAATGTATCCAACTTCTGAAAATTAGATACTAGCGAATCTTGTTTGTATTTATAAATCAGCTTATATCGTTTTACTGCAGCATCATATTGCTGTTTCTCTATCGGAATTCCTTTTACAGGCATGTATAAAGAATTATTTTCTATAAATATGCAAATATCGCCATCATATCTCGGGTCAACTTCTCTGCCTTTATAGATAATTTGGGTACTATCTTTTATGACATTCTTTTTAATTATTCGCTCTAGAAGTTCTTTTTTACCAAAACCAAAACTATCCAAAATAGTATTAGTTGCTGCAGAAACTTTATTTAAATCTGTGGTCAGTACTTTCAAAGTATCAATACTATAGTATTTATATGCAACACTAAAATATTGATCCGAAACCAAAGTGCTATCTACAACTTCAATAACTGGATAGGGTTTGGGATATAATATGTTGACCGGATTGAATAATTTCTCTGAACTGTAAGAAGTATAATTATACAAAAACGGATTTAAGACATTCAATAGAGTTTTGTCTTTGTTCAATTTTGTTTCAGACAATTCGGATTTTAGTTTTGCATTTAATCCAAAACTATAGCTTACAAAAAAAGAAAAACTCAAAAAAGAAATCAATAGTAACACACCACCAATTTTAAGCAAATTACCAAAAGAATAATTTTGTTTCGTATGATTTTTCAGTAAAAATATTAGGAAGAAAAGTAAAAACAATCCGCTTATAAAGAAGTGAGAAATAGATACATCGTCATAAAACTTAAACCTATAAAATTCGGTATAAATATCGATACTTTGAATTCCTCCAAACTTAAAATAACCGTATAAAAAATAGCCCAAGTGGATAAATAATAGTACAACAATAGACTTTATGAAGAAGTGGTTTAATTTTTTATCCATGTTTTGTTTTAAGGAATTACTCTCAAATATAAAGAATACATTTTAAATATCAATTCTTTAAATAATTAAGTATTAAGAAGGGACTAAGAATCTCTACAAGAAATAAATACATAGTTTTGCTATATTGCCGAGCTACTAACGGATATTTTTCATTTCTCCTTTAAATGTGTTTTTATCTAAAAGAGATTACTTTCAGCGTCCTCTTATAGAGCTATTTTATTTTTTTCTACATTTTTCTGCATTTTTTTTCTTGATTTTGTTGAGGGTACAGCGGGGTACAACTGGGGTACAACAAAAAGCTGGACTTGTAGCAGTTGGTTGTCTATTGTTTCTTTGCCCTGTAATGATGAAGTCCCAGATTTGGAATTATTCCATCTACTGGGATTGTGAGAAACTAATGTAGAACGATAAAATGAAGAAGGTATGTTTACAAACATTTCATGGGGTAATTACATAGTTGTAGTTATGCTGCTATTGGTAAGTTGGTATTTATTTGTTGGATTTCGATTTTATTTTGATGACCTCAAAGAAATGATATCTGGAAAGCGGAAACTTCAATTCCGCAGATTAGGAGATCCAAATTACGGAGACTTCCAATCGGAATTAAATTATCAGGATCCACCTGAAAGAAATTTAGACCAATCTTCATTTGGTGAATTTGACGCTACGTTTCAGATCGTTGATACTCTTGTAGAACAGTTAAAAAACTTTATCACAGATGCTAGAAAAAGAAAACTAGCCAAACAAGAAGTATTGGACTACATCCAATTATTTTTTAAGCAATATCCTGCTGTAAAAGATTCTGCGTTTCGCTCTTCTGTGAGTGAATTTATTGTAACAGAATGCCAAACACTAGATGCTATGGCTATTACTCAGGCAGAAGTTGAAGAGTTATGGAATTGAAAAATTAAACAACATAGCGGAGGAAATACCCTTGTCCGTCCCGGTGCGGTATGGCTTATGTGACATGAAAGTGGAGTTGTGACAACGGCAATCTCCTCCGTTTTATCAGAATTTTTAAACTTCAAAAATAATGAGAGATGAAAAAATGGAACTGGAATTTGAGAAAGTTTATTGGGCAAAAAACATCTGTTTTCTGTACGCTTCTAGTGCAAATCTTTATGGTAATTAGCTATGAAGTTTACGCCCAGGATGGACTTGCAGGAATCAATGAAGCCAACCAACAAGTACGAAGTTATTTTGATGCAGGAACTGAACTCATGTACGCCGTTGGAGCAATATTAGGGCTTATAGGAGCGGTGAAGGTGTATCAAAAGTGGAATGCAGGAGATCCTGATACTGGTAAAGTGGCAGCCGCATGGTTTGGAAGCTGCGTGTTTCTAGTAGTAGTAGCAACGGTAATCAAATCGTTCTTTGGAATTTAATCGTATTGCATCATGTCAAATAGTGTCTATCAAATAAACAAGGGAATTAACCAAAGTATAGAATTTAAGGGGTTAAAAGCGCAATACATCTGGTATCTGGGTGGGGGAGTCATTGCTTTGATGATACTGTTTGCCATATTGTACATAGCAGGTTTGCCATCCTTTATTTGTATAGGAATAATTAGTATTTCGGGAACATTATGGGTTTTGAAAATATATAAGATGAGCCATAAATACGGAGAACATGGAATGATGAAAGCCTTAGCGAAACGACAGATTCCTAAAGCTGTAAAATCTCAGAGTAGAAAGATATTTATGATGCGAAAATGAGATTTATTTCAAAGTAAAGGACTGGTAGGTAAAAAAGAAGAAGATGGAAAAGATGATAGATGATATTTTACCGATTATGGATGTAGAACACGATTGCATTCTTTCTAAACAAGGAGATGTGACAGTCGTATTCAAAGCAGAATTACCTGAGATATTTACGTTGTCGGATCAGGAATATGAGGCATTCCATCAGGCATGGCTCAAAGCCATAAAGTTGCTTCCCAAGTTTAGTGTGTTCCACAAACAGGATTGGTTTATAGACAGTAAGTTTGAGCCGGATTTCACAAGTGAAGATTCTAGTTTCCTGACCCGAAGCAGTGATCGTTTTTTTAATGAGCGTCCATTTCTGGATCATTCGTGTTATATTTTCCTGACCAAGAAACCAGCAGGAAGGAAAACATCCAGTTCTTTATTTTCTAATTTACTAAGAACCTCTATCGTTCCAGTAGAAACATTAAAATCACAATTACGTCAGGAATTTATAGATAGCACCGGACAATTTAAACGCATATTGGAAGACAGTGGTTTTGTCAAACTAACTCGTCTGGGTAATGACGATCTACGAAGCCACAGCAGAAAAATTGGGATTATAGAAAAGTATTGTTTCCTTTCTGATGCAGCAAACTCATTTGTTTATAAGGATATTGCTTTCAATGATGGTTTGCAGGTGGGTGATAAACATTGCCAAATCTATACTTTAGGCGATGCCGCTGACCTGCCTGCTCTATGTGGTTCTCGAATTAATTATGATCGATACTCCACTGACAAAACCAAGTTTAGTATCGGATTTGCTTCAACACTTGGACAATTGTTATCCTGTAATCATATTTATAACCAGTATATTTTTATAGAGGATTTTCAGAAAACCTTGCAAAAATTAGAGAGCAAAAGACTACGGTTGCAATCCTTATCAGCTTATAGCAGAGAGAACCTTATTGCGCGTGATGCTACCAATGATTTTCTTAATGAAGCTATTAGTCAGCAGCGTTTACCTGTCAAAGCCCATTTTAACGTAATGATTTGGACAGACAAAAAAGAAGAACTAAAAGACTTGAAGAATAAAGTTTCTTCAGCACTGGCACAGATGGATGCCACTGCTAAGCAAGAAACCGTGGGAGCGGCGCAAATATTTTGGGCAGGTATTCCTGGAAATGCAGCAGACTTTCCTATGAACGACACCTTCGACACGTTCACTGAACAAGCGACTTGTTTTTTGAATCTAGAGACTGGCTATCGTTCTTCTCTTAGTCCAATAGGTATTAGACTAGGAGATCGTTTGACGGGAAAACCTGTTCATGTGGATATCAGTGACGAACCTGTTAAGTTGGGAATTTGTACTAATAGAAACAAATTTATATTAGGACCATCAGGAAGCGGAAAGTCTTTTTTTACGAACCATATGGTTAGGAGCTACTATGAGCAAGGAACACATGTTGTACTTGTTGATGTGGGACACAGCTACAAAGGATTATGCGATATGGTGGGCGGATATTATTTCACATATGATGAAAAGAACCCAATTCGATTCAATCCATTTTATATCAGTGAGGGAGATACACTAGATACCGAGAAAAAAGAAAGTATTAAAACATTGTTATTGGCTTTATGGAAAAAGGATAACGAAACTTTCAATCGAAGTGAATATGTAGCACTGTCCAATGCGTTGCAATTGTACTATGAAAAGCTAGAAAGTAATTCTGATTTGTTTCCTTGTTTTGATAGCTTTTACGAATTTCTAAAAAAGGATTTTGTAGGCATATTGGAAGGTGATAAGGTGAAGGAAAAGGATTTCGACGTGAACAATTTCCTGTATGTGCTTCGTCCTTACTATAAAGGAGGTGAATTTGATTATTTGCTCAATGCCACCGAAAACCTGGATCTATTAAAAGAACGATTTATTGTCTTTGAACTCGATAATATCAAAGACCATCCAATACTCTTTCCTGTGGTAACCATCATCATTATGGAAGTATTCATTAGTAAGATGCGTAAACTAAAAGGGATTCGAAAAATGATACTTATTGAGGAAGCATGGAAAGCTATAGCTAAAGAAGGGATGGCGGAATACATTAAATACCTATTCAAGACCGTGCGTAAATTCTATGGCGAAGCCATTGTAGTCACTCAGGAAGTAGAAGATATTATTTCCTCACCAGTAGTCAAACAAGCCATTATCAATAACAGTGATTGTAAGATACTATTGGATCAGAGTAAATATCAAAACAAATTTGAGCAAATACAAGAACTGCTTGGACTTACTGAAAAAGAAAAAGCACTCGTTCTCTCGGTAAATAAAGCCAATGACCCTGATAAAAAGTATAAGGAAGTGTTTATCTCACTCGGAGGAATGCAATCAAAAGTATATCGCACAGAGGTATCTCTGGAAGAGTATTTAGCCTATACCACCGAAGAAACTGAAAAAGTAAAAGCGCAGGCTTATGCCAAGAAATTTGATGGTGATATCAGAAAAGGTATTGCTGCACTTGCTATTGATTTGAGAAATGGAAATTAAATTAGATTGATTATGAAAGCAAAAAAGAAAATTACAATTTGCCTGTTGTGCTTTTTACTGGTAAGTGTTCCTGCATATCCAGGAGAAAAGGTTGCAGCAATACCAATTTTAGAGATGGTTAAAGCAGTTGCGAAAAAGGTAATTAAGGCTATAGATCTTAGAATACAGAAACTACAGAACAAAACAATCTGGTTACAGAATGCCCAGAAAAAAATAGAGAATATTTTATCCAAATTGAAGTTGGATGAGATTTCTGATTGGACACAAAAACAAAAGGATCTTTACAAGGATTATTATGAGGAATTAGCAAAAGTCAAATCAATTATTACCTATTACCAACGCATCAAAGATGTTAGCAAAAAACAGGTTCGGTTGGTTGATGAATATGAAAGGGCGTGGAACCTATTTCAAAGGGATGCTCATTTTAATGCAAGCGAATTGGATTACATGCACAGCGTATATTCTGGGATATTGAATGAAAGTCTAAAAAATATAGACCAAATATTTTTAGTCCTTGATTCTTTTACTACCCAGATGAGTGATGCCAAGAGAATAGAAATAATTAATGCTGCAGCTGATCAAATCGATGCCAATTATGATGACCTGACGCTCTTTAATAGACAGAATATAATGCTCAGTCTTCAAAGAGCCAAAACACAGCATGATGTCAAATCGCTCAAGAAATTTTACGGAATTCCGTAATAAATCAAAAAACCATGAAAAAAATATTTTTACTGTTAGCCTTCGTGGGATTCATAAATGGAAATCTTCACGCACAGGCAAAGCAACAAAAGATGCTTCTACAGCAAATCGCAGCCCTTCAAATGTATATCGGATATGCTAAGAAAGGCTATTTGGTAGCGCAAAAAGGACTAAGTACTATAAACGATTTCAAACGTGGAGAATTTAATCTTCATCGTGATTATCTCACTTCACTCAAGCAGGTCAGCCCAAAGATAAAAAAGTATACAAGGGTTACTGAAATTATAGCACTTCAGATAAAAATCATAAAAAGTTACAAAAGCTTGTACGAGCAAATCCAGCAGGATGATTTATTTCACGGAGATGAAGTTGATTATATCAAAAGAGTATTTGAGAGGTTGATTGAAAATTGTGATACTAATATGGATGAACTATTGACAATTGTTTTAGACGGAAAATTAGAGTTGAAAGATGACGAGCGGATCAAACGAATTGATATAGTTTACCAGAACATGCTTGATAGCTATACCTTTTGCGAAAGCTTCGGTAATCAAACTAAACTGATGGCTATATCAAAGGCAATGGAATTGAAAGATGTGAAAACCAGCCGCTCAATAGGCGGTTTTAAAACTATTTCACCATGAAAAAAATACTGATTATAGGAATTGTATGTATTGTTTTACTGCTCCCTTCCAAAATCGCAGCTCAAAAACAGGAGATCCAGCAATTGATTTTAAACATAGAAAAGTTGAGCCAATTCAAGCAGATTCTTAAGGATATGAAGAAGGGGTATGAAATGCTCAGCGGTGGTTACAATACAGTTAAAGATTTATCCAAAGGTAATTTCAGTCTGCATGAAACATTTCTTGATGCGCTTATGCAAGTCAGCCCCACAGTCAGAAATTACAGGCGTATTGGCGATATAGTCAATTATCAGATGCAGTTGGTAAAAGAATATAAGTCCGCCTTTGGTCGCTTTAGAGACAGTGAAAATTTCAATGCTGAGGAAATTGCTTACTTAGAAAGAGTATATGATAACTTATTCAAACAAAGCCTTAGGAATCTCGATGAACTAACCTCGGTCATTACTGCTAATAAAATGCGAATGTCAGATGACGAACGATTAGCATCCATTGACAAAATATATGCAGATATGCAGGACAAGCTTATGTTTCTCAGAAACTTCAATAACAATACTTTAGTACTGGCTTTGCAACGTGCTAAGGAGCGTAATGATGTAAATACAATGCGCAGCATGTATAATAAATAACTAAATATTCATTGTTATGATAAAGATAAATAAGGGAGCATTATTTGTTTCGCTAGGTTTTTTGTTGCCTTTTGTTAGCCAGGCACAGGGAATCGCAGACGATATGAACAGCCTGCATAGCGTATTAGATAAGTTGTATGATGAGATGATGCCTTTATGCAATAACCTACTGGGAGTAGGACAAGGACTTGCTGGTTTTGCCGCTATTTGGTATATCTCCTCTAGAGTTTGGAGACATATAGCCAGCGCAGAACCTATAGACTTTTATCCGCTCTTTCGTCCTTTTGTGATTGGATTTTGTATAATGATTTTCCCTTCGGTATTGTATATGATTAATGGAGTGATGAAACCTACTGTAACGGCAACTGCTGCAATGGTGGAAGGATCAAACAAAGCTATTGAACGATTACTCAAAGAAAAAGAAGAAGCACTCAAGGGAACTGATCCCTGGAAAATGTATGTGGGTTCAACAGGAGAAGGCAATCGAGCAGAATGGTACAAATATACTCATCCTACTGAGGATCCTACAAAAGAAGGAATGCTTAGTGGTATTGGAAATGATGTCAAATTTGCCATGTCTAAAGCTTCTTATAATTTCAAACATTCTGTTAAAGAATGGATGAGCGAAGTACTTCGGGTATTATTTGAAGCTGCTTCGCTTTGCATCGATACACTACGAACGTTTCAATTGGTGGTACTGTCTATTCTAGGTCCGTTGGTTTTTGGAATATCAGTTTTCGATGGTTTCCAACATACTCTTACAGTTTGGTTGGCGCGCTATATCAATATTTATTTATGGCTTCCTGTCGCCAATATATTCGGCAGTATTATAGGTAAGATTCAAGAGAATATGATAAAAATCGATATTGGGCAAGTCAATGAAGAGGGGGATACTTTTTTTAGCAGTACCGATGCTGCTTATTTAGTATTTATGATTATTGGGATTGTGGGCTATTTTACCGTTCCCTCTATTGCTAACTATATTGTTCATGCAGGCGGTGGTGGTGCATTGGGACAAAAAGTAACTAGCATCTTTAGTAACTCTACTAGTTCCGCGATTGGTACAGTTTCCCAAGGAGCTGGTATGGCAGCAGATGCAATGGGCAATGCCGCTGGACGAATATCCCAAAGTATGTCAAGTTCTGGTAATACATCTCCTTATTTTAAAGATAAGGAAAGCTACATGGGGAATAAATTAAAAGGCAATTCCTAATCTCTAAATAAAAGTATCATGTTTAGTAAAATGAAAAATATTGACACTGCCTTTCGACATGTTCGAGGTTTTACGATGCTGGTAATTATTGGTTGTATTTTAATTAGTTGTTTTTCGCTTTACAAGAGTTTCAGCCTAGTGTCACAAATGCAAAATAAGGTTTACATATTGGCTAATGGCAAAGCATTGGAAGCTTATGCTTCTGACCGGAAAGACAACATACCCATCGAAGCACGGGACCATGTAAAGACATTCCATCAATTCTTTTTTACTCTTGACCCCGATGATAAAGTAATCAAAAGTAATGTTACCAAGGCGCTTTATCTGGCTGACGAGAGTGCAAAACGAATCTATGATGATTTAAAAGAGAATGGTTATTACTCAGGTATCATATCAGGCAATGTCAGTCAAACGATAAAAGTTGATAGTATAACAATAGACATCAATAAATATCCCTATAAATTTCGATGTTATGCTACCCAAAACATTATACGTACTACCAGCATTGCTTATCGAAGTCTGATTACTGAAGGTAATCTTCGTAATGTATCGCGAAGTGATAATAACCCGCATGGCTTTTTGATCGAGCGTTGGAATACGATTGAGAATCGGGATTTAAGTACTGAAAACAGAAAATAATAAACTACTGATTATGAAATTCTCTGATAAAAGGAACAGCCTATGGCAAAAGTTTGATGAGATGAATCTACGAATGCAAAATATGTGTGCACATTGGTTAGAGCAAAAGACATCACATTTTTCACGATTAAACTGGATTGTAATTCTGTTCAGTTTTATAATATGTACTGGTAGTTGTAGCATCTATTTGATTGTAACTAGTTTTTCAAATAATACTACTAAAAATATTACTGTAATTCCAATTATGAAACCAAACAATTCAATTCCCTTAGAGAAAGAGACCATCCCATTAAATGGAATAATTAGGAATAAAGCTGAATTTGAAAGAATTATAGAATTCCGTAGGTATTTAGATAGTCTTGGCCGCAGTCCAACAGGAAAAAAAATGTATGACAGTATTGTACAATACCATCCAGGACTTTTGGACAGTTTAGCGATACTAGAAAACTATTATAATTCAAACTTTTAAAATAGATATCATGGAACAAAAAGAAAAATCATTAAAAGTACTAAAGCAACGTAAGACGCTACTGGTATTGCCAGTATTAGTTTTACCATTTTTAACTGCTATATTTTGGGCATTGGGTGGCGGAAAAATGGATGCCGCTAATGTAGCAATGCCACAACAAAAAGGTTTTAATATAAAACTACCCAATGCAAACCTTAAAGAAGGACTTGCGCTAGATAAGATGAATTACTATGATCTGGCAACTCTTGATTCAACTAAGCTAGATGAGCTTATCAAGAAAGATCCTAACTATTTAAGTCAACCTTTCCAGATTGATTCTATCCAAGATAGTAGAGCTATTACTCTAAGAAAAAGACGAACGGGTTTAAATACATCAGTGCATCTAGATCCAAACGAAGAAAAAATACATCAGAAATTGGAAGCGCTTCAAAAAGCAATAAACGCACCTGTATCAGTACCAGTTCAAAAGAAGGATTATGCGAAATACGTAAAATCAACAGAACCTTCAATTCATTCCAATGATGTAGACAGGCTGGAACAAATGATGCAATCTATGAGTGATGGGCAGGATAATCCAGATGCGGAATTGCAACAACTCGGAGGAATGTTGGAAAGCATTTTGGATATTCAGCATCCTGATAGGGTACAAGATAAACTTAAAAAGGCGTCTGAAGCTCAGCGTGGTCAAGTATTCTCTATTTACACTAGAGCACAAGAAATTCCCGTTACCTCTTTGCAAAATGAATCATCAACTATCTCTGAATCTAGATATAATAGATTTTACTCTATAGATGAACTAACAATTAATGATCACGTACAAAATGCTGCGGAGGCTGTTATTCACGAAACACAAACCATTGTAAACGGAGCCACAGTGAAATTGCGACTTCTGAATGACATTTTTATAAGTGGCGTTAAAATCCCAAAAAACAACTTCATGTATGGAGTAGCTTCCTTAAAAGGAGAAAGACTAACTATTAAAATAAACAGTATTAGATACGACAACTCCTTATTTCCAGTTGATTTGTCTGTTTACGACTTGGACGGTCTTATTGGGATTTATATTCCAGGAGCCATTAACCGTGATGTCGCCAAAGCATCTGCTGACCGTTCCATGCAAACTTTAGGCGTTGCAAGTCTTGATGACTCTTGGGGTTCACAGGCAGCTGGAGCCGGAATTGAAGCAGCTAAAAGTCTGCTGAGTAAGAAAATAAAGATGGTCAAAGTGATTGTAAAGGCTGGCTATCAAGTGTTACTTCGTGATGAGAAACAAAAAGATTCCAATTAAAAACTAAAATGAAACAGATGAAAAATTTTAATTTATTAATGATAGGGTATCTATTATTTATGAGCATTGGTGTATTTGCACAAAAGACAAGTAGAAATAATCTATCTAAAATTGAGTCCGATTCTTTACTGATAGCATACTCCAAAACGACCAATATTGTATTTCCTTTTGCTATTAAAAGCGTAGACAAGGGAAGTCAAGATATACTGGTACAAAAAGCAAAAGGTGTTGAGAATATACTTCAAATTAAAGCAGCTCAAAAAGGATTTTTTCAAACCAATCTTACTGTGGTCACAGCTGATGAAAAATTGTATTCTTTCGTATTGAGTTATAATGAAGAGTCCCCACAATTGAATCTCAGTATAAACAAACCAAAAAATGCAGTGCAGGAAGTTTATTTCTCTGATGACATTAGAAACGAACAAGATGTCCAAGAATATTCCAAATTGGCTTTTTACGACAAGAAAAAACTGCGAGGAGAAAAAGAAAGCAACTATGATATAGATTTTGTACTCAACGGAATTTTTATTCGTGATGCCGTAATGTACTACAGAATAAAAGTAACAAACAATTCCAAAGTCGATTATGATATCAACCAACTTCGTTTTTTTATTCGAGATAGCAAAAAAGTAAAACGAACAGCTTCACAGGAGATTGAAATTACACCAATCTATGTATTGAACAATGTAGTTAAAATTGAAGGTGAAGCAGAAAACACTTTTGTATTTGCACTTCCAAAATTCACCATTCCGGAGAAAAAATACTTAGCGATACAACTCATGGAACAAAATGGGGGTAGGCATGTGGAATTGCATGTTAAGAACACAAAGCTGGTACAGGTTACTGTACTTCCTAAATTATAATTAGTAATCATTTAAAAAATTGAGTCATGAACGAGAAAAATTTTGAATACTTAAAAGACCAGATTAAGTACACCGGTTTCGGTGAAACACTGGAGAATGAATTAAAAGAAAAATTGCAGAAGGAAGAACCTAGTTTTACTTTGAATCATATTGCTAAATATGGTGAGGATACTGTTATGGCTACCTTGAATTTTAAAAAATCGGAACAAAGTGATATGTATTTCTTTAACTCTTATAAAGTAGAATTGCAAAAAGAAAACTCTAAAGAAGTTTTGGAACAAACCTTTTATATTAATAAAGGCAGCAACATTACCATGAAAGAAGCTTTTAATCTTATGGAAGGAAGATCAGTAAATAAGGATTTAACCAATAAAGAAGGAGAACTATACAATGCGTGGGTGCAAATTGATTTTAAACAAACTGACGACACCAATGGTAATTTTAAACTAAATCAATACCATCAAAATTATGGTTACGATTTGGAAGCAACATTAGCCAAACATCCAATTAAGGAATTGGAAAATCCTAAGTACAAAGAAGACTTAATGGATTCTTTGAAAAAGGGAAACCTGCAATCTGCTACTTTTCTGAAAGAGGGTAATGAAATCAAACAGTACATTGAAGCCAGTCCACAATTCAAAACTATCAATGTGTATGATAACAATATGCAGCGTATTGATAACCGTCATTCCAAAGAAGAAAAGCAATCCGAAACAGAGCAGGTATCTGAAAAAAGAGGCGCCAAAAAACAAATCCAAAGTGCTGACGAAGATGGACCTGAAGCGCCAAAGGAAGCTAAGAGGAAAAGGAAAAGCCAATCCATGTGATCATGAATGAACAAGTTCCCGTTAACAGAGTTGAGATGGAATTAAAGCAATGGCGTTCCAGGGAGGAGCGTTTTAGTAAACTGTTTAATTTCAGTCTTTCCAATAATAGATCGCTGGTTAAAGAAAAACTACATCATTACGAACGCATTGGAACAAAGTATAAAGGAACTAGAAATATTGACGAACGTTTTGCTTTGCAGATGCTCAAGCAGGAGAAGAATAAGATATTAAAGCAACTTTATCCTAATCAATTAGTACGACTTGTTCGTAAACTGGTCGTTGCACCACTTATAGATCAAATCGCAGTACGTAGAAATGAAAAAGAAGAGCAAAAGAACTACCAATCGCTGCACGATCAGGTGCAGCGTATTGGTTTTAAAGATTTGTCAAATCAAATCGATCAGCAAATAAAAGAGGGTCAGGAGCAATTTACTATTCCGGTTTCCTATTATGTTAATGAAAAGGAACGTCTGCATCATGAATTATCTTTTGCAAAAGACCAGAGCGGACAGTATCAATTTGAAGGTTTTAAAACTACTTTGCAAAATGAATCATATCCCGAAGAAAACAGGAGTCAGTATTTCAAAATACAGGAAGAAAATTCTATTAATCCAACACAGGCATATAATTTATTAGCAGGACGCGCAGTTCAAAAAGGCAGCTCTTGGATTCAATTAAATTTAAATGATAAAGATGCGAACCACAATCATCGCATCAAAGAATTTCGTCATGATTATGATTATAATCTAGAAAAATCGATACAGCAACTACCATTAAAGGAATTGTCAAACAAAACGAATACATATAAATTACAAGATGCTTTAAGAGAAGGGAACAGGCAGTGCGTAACCTTACTTAAAAACGGGAATGAACATCAATTTTATATTGAAGCAAATCCTCAGTTTAAATCGGTAAATATTTATGATGGGCAGTTGAAGAAAATATCGATGACAACGGCTTTGAATGATAAAACTATAGAAACTGTAAAACAAATAGTAAAAGAGAATGAGAGACCACAAAACAATCATTCCAAACGAAATGGAATGCACATAAATTGATAAACTTGGAAATAATGAAAACGCTACAGCCTTTATGTGATTTCTTTAAAGCAATAGAGAAAGATTACAGAATTAGTATCACTCATATTGGTATATATGCTGCATTGTTGCAATATAGAACAAGTAAAGGGGATATTAATCCTATTGAAGTGTATCGCTATGAAATTATGTGGATAGCAAAAATAACAGGGCCGGTCACATACCACAAATGTATGCGTGAATTAAACGAGTATGGATATATTAGGTACGAGCCAAGTCGTAATAGAAAGAGGAGGAGCAAGGTTTATTTTATTTTGCTTGAAGATTGTATTGCTATATAATTTTTTAATAATTAGGTATTATGGAAGAGTTTACATTTGAAGATTTGCCAAATATCATGGGAAAATTATACCGAAAAATGGATAAAATTGAAAGGCTTCTTAAAGCCAAAAAGCGTAGTGATAAAGATAAGAACGAAGAGTTACTGACTATTGAAGGAGCTTCCAAACTTCTAAGTTTATCTGTAGCCACTATCTATACTAAAGTCTGTAAAAATGAAATACCAGTAAATAAACAAGGTAAACGACTTTATTTTTATCGTGAGGAATTACTTGATTGGATTAAATCCGGACGAATTAAAACAATTGCAGAAATACAAAATGAGGTTGAGGCTAAATTCAATTCTAAATTATCTTCCAAATAAACGGAACATATGATTTTCATTTTACACTATTAAAAGGCATCATTTTTAAATGATGCCTTTTTGTTTATTTACTTTAGTGTAATTCTTTCAGTAGTATCTCTTTTTTTCTGATTGATTATATGCGAATAGATTTGCGTTGTTTTTACATTTTTGTGCCCTAGCATTTTTGATACAGTGAAGATGTCTGTCCCTGCAGCCAATTGCAAAGTGGCATAAGTGTGGCGAAAACAATGAAAAGTAAAATGTTTGGTAATTCCTGCATGAGCTAACCATACAGGTAAAACTCGATCTACGTCCCATTTTTTTAGTCCATGGAACACTTTTTTATTAGGTTCTCCTCTTTCGCCGAATGTTTCGTATGCTTCATTTGATATGGGCATTGTTTGTAAACCTTCGGTTTTCTTCTGTTTGAATCTGATATAATAACCATCGTTTTCAATGTATTCTATTTCAGACCATTCTAACTTTGCTATATCTGAATATCTATTTCCAGTTAAAAGAGAAAACTTCGAAATTTTATATACGATGTCTTTGGAACAAGAAGTTGTAAAGAGCTTTTTTGCCTCCTCTAGGGTCAGAAAGTTACGTTGAGACTCCTGTTCTTTAATAGATTCGATACCAGCATTTATATCAGTTCGTAATTTTCCTTCTTTGTAAGCTCTTTTTAGAGTAGCTTTAATCTTATTATGATATGATAATGCTGTATTTCTAGATAATGTATTTCCATTTTTTCTTAGGCTCTTGGCTTTTAAGAGATAGTCTTTAAAATCGTCAATAAATGTTACAGTAATTTCCTTAAAAGATATATCTCGACCTTCAAGAAAGGCTTCGAAATGAATAATAGAACAGTTCCAAATCTGGTAATTATTTCCCTCTTTTTTATCAGACAATTTTTTGAAATATTTCAAGAATGACCCACGACCAATTTTATGTAATTCTAATTGCTCTTTTTCAAACTGGGAGTACACATCTTCTTTACGTAATTCATTTAGCCTCCTTATTTTGATTAATTCCGCAGTATGCTGGTTTTCTATATTAGAAATTTTCTGAATCTGGTTTTTAGGTTTGTCATAAAGATACAATTTTAGAAATTCCCGTCTGATGTACTGGTTTGTTTCGGTATTTAATATCGGTGGATAAAAATCCAAATAAAGTGATACTCTTCCGTTTGATATCGCTTTTTGTCTCAATGTTACATTACTCTTTTTCATTTTCTCTTGCATTAAATATAATATCGATATCCTTTTTTGCTACATAATTAAATTTACCTACTGCGTACTTAGCTATTCCTTGCCTTTGGATTAGCATATAAAGAGCTCCTGGTGATATACCAAATTTTTGCTGTATCTGTGTTATAGTATAGCAATTTTCTAATCCAGGAAATTCCTGGACAGGACGAAGTATGGACTGATCCAGGGGTATAGAGAAGAAGCTATCCAGATCGCATCTTCTGATAACAGTTCTAGATCCAAATTTGGCAATATCAAGTTCGCCGCGCTCGATGAGCCTGTAAATAGTCCTTCTGCTGATGCCGAGCAAATTACTGGCCTGATAAACATCGATATAATCTTTGGTCTTAATTACTTCAATATTTGGATTTTTGGCAATTTCCGTCTGTCTGTTGCTTTCTGCAATTTTTGACTGCCTAGTCCTTGATTTGTAAGCCTTTGAACTGCATTTAAGCGAACAGAATTTTGTCTTTGTTGTCTGTGCTGTAAACTCATTTTGGCAGAATTGACAGACTCTTGTAATCTTCATTTTTGAACTCATATAAATGTGACTTTAAGTGTCCCACTGTGACTATGTGTGTCTCTATGTGCCATCATTTGGCCAAAAAAAAATATTTTTTTGTACCTCGTTTTTTGAGGTACAAATGGGGTACAAATTTAAGCAAAATAAAACATAACAACTAAAAGAAAGGAAAAATAAAAACGAGTTAAAATATTGGTTATCAATACTTTAACTCGTTTGTTTGTTGTTGTTTTGCGTTATTTTGTCTATCTATTTTCCAATGCAAAAATTAGCAAAGATATTTCCAAGCAATTCATCATTTGATACTTGACCAGTAATCAGCCCAAATTGGTATAAAGCTTCACGAATATCTAAAGCCATTAGGTCGCTAGAGAGATTGGTTTCGAGACCGTATTTTACTTTTTGTATTTCGTCTAGTGCTTTAAGTAACGAATCGTAATGTCTGGTGTTGGTTACAATAGTTTCGTTATTTCGTAATGCTCCAGTATTTACAAAAGAAAGCAAGCGATTTTTTAATTCATCTACACCTATATTTTCTTTTGCCGAGATAGTTTCAAGTGTAACGTTTAGCGGTTGAAGTTGATTATGAATGTTTTGAATTTCTTCTTTAGTAAGTAAATCTACTTTGTTAATTACAACAAGTAGAGGCTTTAAAGGATATTTGTTTTTTACTTTTTCTATTTCGATGATGTACTCAGAACTTTGAGCTTTAAATTTTAAGCTATCAAATAAATAAAGAACAACTTGTGCTTGTTCTATTTTCTCGAAGGTTTTCTTGATTCCGATACTTTCTACATAATCAACAGTTTCACGAATTCCTGCTGTATCAATAAAACGGAAACCGATTCCGCCAATAACTAGTTCATCTTCGATAGTATCACGAGTTGTTCCAGCAATTTCTGAAACTATGGCGCGTTCTTCGTTTAGTAAAGCATTTAATAAAGTCGATTTTCCAACATTTGGTTCACCAACAATAGCAACGGGAATTCCGTTTTTAATTACATTTCCAACGGCAAAAGAGTCGATTAAACGTTTTAATACAAACTCGATACGATTTAGTAATTCATGAAATTGGGTTCTGTCAGCAAATTCTACATCTTCTTCGGCAAAGTCTAATTCTAGTTCTATAAGCGAAGCAAAATTTAATAATTCCTCACGTAGTTTGGCTATTTCGTTACTGAAACCACCGCGCATTTGTTGCATTGCGATTTGATGTGATGCTTCATTGTCAGATGTGATTAAATCGGCTACAGCTTCGGCTTGAGATAAGTCTAGTTTTCCGTTTAAGAATGCACGAAGTGTAAACTCTCCAGGATCTGCCATTCGACAACCTTTACGAAGTAATAGTTGAATTATTTGTTGTTGGATATAAGTAGATCCGTGACATGATATTTCGATAGTATTTTCGCCTGTATAGGAATTTGGTCCTTTAAATACAGAAACCAAAACTTCGTCAAGGGTTTTCGAACCATCTACGATATGACCTAAATGTAAAGTATGTGTTTTTTGTTTAGTTAAATCTTTATTTTTAATAGATTGAAAAACACCGCTACCAATTGTAATGGCATCACTACCCGAAATACGGATTATGGCAATTGCTCCAGCTCCCGAAGGTGTTGCGAGAGCTACTATAGAATCTTGATTTATCATGCTGCAAAGGTATAAAAAAAGGCTAGAAGTTCCGAAGAGAAGGATTGTGTAAAATGGATTCTTCTATATAGAATATTATACTTGGTTTTTTAAATTAACCGCAAAGAGTGTTAACGTTTGCACAAAGCTTGTAAAGCGGTGAAAGTTGAATAGTGAGAGGTAAGATGAGAGCTTCAACTGAGACTGAGCACTGCAACTGAACACTTATATTAAGAAATTATAAAATGTTAAATAACTGATAATTGTCATATCGACGAGGCTGTTTTATGGTTAAATTTGAGAAACTAACATATAATCCAACTGTACGATGAAAAGAATATTATTCCCCACCGATTTTTCTGAAGTAGCTACAAATGCTTTTGTACATGCTTTAGAATTTGCAAAACAAGTTAAAGGAGAACTCGTTTTGTTGCACACTTTTGAGATTCCGGTTTACGACAGTCAGTTTTTTCCAGAAAATTTTGCAATAATATATAATTCATTAGAGTTGTCTAAATTCGAAATGTTTAAAGATCAGATTCCAAAACTTCGCGAAATTGCCGAAGGGCGTAATCTGGATGATATTGTAATGAATCACCGCTTGATGGATGGTGATTTGGTTTACAACATGAAAAAAGCGATTAAAGAGGATAATATAGACTTTGTGGTAATGGGAACTTCTGGTATTTCGGGCTGGGAAAACTTTTTCTTAGGTACCAATACCGATGCTGTAATATCTGGGGTAGAAGTGCCTATTTTATGTGTTCCTGGAGAGTCTGAATTTAAGAAAGTAAAAACTATCGGATTTACTACACGTTACCGCGAGAAAGATAAAAAAGAACTTCATAAAGTTTTGACCATAGCCAAAAAAATGAATGCCAAAGTTAAATGTCTTTATGTAAGAACTCAGAATACTGATGTGTCTGATGCTACGATTAAAGAATGGGAAGCTGACTTCAAAGATGAGCCTATTCAGTTTTTGGTACTTCCATGTGAAGAGGTTAAAGAAACGATTCTGGATTTTGTTTTATATAAAGACATTGATGTTTTAGCGATGATTGCTTATAAACGTAGTTTTTTCGAAAGTTTATTTCATCCTAGTTTTACTAAGAAATTGACAAAGGATATAGCGATTCCGGTTTTGATTATGCACGAGCAATAGTTTTGAGTTGATTTCTAAATTCTATAGCAGAGACGCAAAGGAAATTATTTTCTTTGCGTCTCTGCTACTTTGCATAAATAAGTACAAAGCTTTCATTGTGATGAGAAATTATTAATTATTTCCTAGTGTTTAAAGTAGTTATTTCGTCACTGTAAACTTATATTTGTATTTCAATATAATTTCTAAAAAAGGGATAATTACTTTAAATCAATGGAAGAATATAAAAAGAATGTTAGCAGTTATTCAGATGCTTTAAGTGCAATTAATAAAAAATACAATAGCATTAGTTTATTACGACTTTTGAGTATTGTTTTCTGTTTGGTTTTAGGTTATTATTATATCAAAACAGATACTACAGTATATCTTGTTTCTGCAGCTTTATTATTCATTGGTTTTATTGTTTTAATGCGTATTCATGCGAAGTTGTCTTTTAAAAAGAAACTTACAGAAACGCTTTTAAAGATTAATAAAAATGAAATTACTTTCCTAAAAAGAGAAAAACTTCCTTTTGAGAACGGACAAGAGTTTATCGATTTTCATCATCCATATGCTTATGATTTAGATATTTTTGGAGAACATTCTTTATTTCAGAGTCTTAATAGAACTGGAACTTTTGTTGGAAAGAAAACATTAGCAAATCAGTTATTACATAATTTAACTAATGACGAAATTACCAAAAACCAAGATGCGATACATGAACTTGAATCTAAGCTAGATTGGCGTCAGAAGTTTTTAGCGCTTGCAGTATTAGGACGAGATACTAAAGAAGCTTATCAGGCATTACTAAATTGGAAGGATGGTAAAAGTGCTCCTATTTCAAAAATGATGTCTATATTAATGTATGTTTTGCCAGCTACTTTTGGAGCGTTATTAATTGCTTATTTTGTAACTTCAAATGTTACTTTTTTATCTTACATTACTTTTACATTTATTCTGAACACGACAATTTTAGGTATGTTCTTTAAAAGAATTCAAACTGAAATTGCCAAAGCCGAGAATATTGATACAATTATTAAACAATATGGTTTATTGGTTAAGGAGATTGAAAACGAAACTTTTAAATCAGATAAATTAATTAAGCTACAAAATAAGTTGATTTACAAGAATGCTAAAGCAAGTATTCATTTAAAACAATTGTCGGAGTTGTTTTCGAACATGGATACAATCAATAATTTTGTATCTGCTTTGTTGTTTAATGGTACTTTTTTGTTCAATCTTCATGTTTTAAAAAATCTTTTAAATTGGAAAACCAATCACGCATCTGTTCTGGAAGAATGGCTAAATGTAATTGGTGAATTTGAAATACTAAATAGCTTAGCCAATTTTTCTCATAACAATCAGGATTTTGTGTTTCCTGAACTGAATACAGATTTTAAAATTGGTTTTTCTAATCTAAATCATCCATTATTAAATCCAGAAACTAGAGTAGGGAATGAAGTGCAATTTTTCCCAGAATCGTTTATGATTCTTACGGGGTCGAATATGTCTGGAAAAAGCACCTTTTTGCGTAGCTTGGGTATTAATATGGTTTTGGGAGGAATAGGTTCTGTAGTATGCGCAAATAAAGCTACAATGCATCCGTTGCCAGTTTTGGTTTCGATGCGTCTATCAGATTCCTTGTCTGATAGTGAATCGTACTTTTTTGCCGAAATTAAGCGTTTAAAACAAATTATGGATGCACTGGAGGATAAGCCTGCTTTTGTGCTCTTAGATGAGATTTTAAGAGGGACAAATTCCGATGATAAACGTAACGGAACTATCGAGGTTGTAAAAAAGGTAATTGCAAAAAAAGCTATTGGTGCAATTGCAACTCACGATATCGAAGTTTGCTTAACTACAAATGAATATCCTGATATCTTAACGAATCAATGTTTTGAGGTTGAGATAAAAAATAATGATCTACATTTTGATTATAAACTCCGTGAAGGTATCTGCAAAAATAAAAGCGCTACTTTCTTGATGCAAAAAATGGGTGTGATTTAGGCGGAAAGATGGGAGAAGAAAGATGATAGATGCAAGAGAGTAGAGTTAAGAAAAAAGATATTAAATAATAGAGTAAAGACTACATGTAGAGTAAAGACTATATTTGTTTTATTATCCTGAACAGACTCGAATAACGCATTTTTTTTACGGAAACTTGTCCTTCCGATGCAGGAGGAATTCCCACGAGTAACTCCATAATCTTTGTTGAACTGTTTGGGGAGCTTTATTTTTCTTAGCTATACTTAACGAAGGAAAGGAACTTCAACAAAATAAAAAAACCGCAATTTCTAAAAGAAGTTGCGGTTTTTTAAGTATAAAAATGGTTGGTTAATAGCGTAATTGTTATGCAATAATAAGTATTATATTTGAATATCAAAAATCTAATATAACAAAAACATAATTAAATGTTAACTATTTAGCATTACCGGCATAACCAACATGGTTACTGTTTCTCCATCTTCTAAACCATCTACAGGAGTTAGGATTCCTGCTCTGTTTGGTAAAGACATTTCCAACATAATCATATCTGATTGTAAGTTTGTCAACATTTCGGTAAGGAAACGTGAGTTGAATCCGATTTGTAAGTCATCACCTTGGTAATCACAAGTCAATCTTTCTTCGGCTTTGTTTGAGTAATCAATATCTTCGGCAGAAACATTTAATTCTGCTCCAGCGATTTTCAAACGAATTTGGTGTGTAGTTTTATTAGAGAAAATAGCCACACGACGTACTGAACTTAAAAATAAAGAACGGTCAATCATTAACTTATTTGGATTCTCTTTTGGAATTACTGCTTCGTAGTTTGGATATTTCCCATCGATTAAACGACACATCAAAATGTAGTTATCGAATGAGAAAGTAGCATTAGAATCGTTGTATTCGATTTTTACTTCAGCGTCAGAAGCTCCTAAGATACTTTTTAAGATATTCAAAGGTTTCTTTGGCATAATAAAATCAGCTACTTGTGATGCTTTTACATCTGTACGAGCATACTTTACTAATTTGTGAGCATCTGTAGCAACAAATATTAATCCTTCTGGCGAAAACTGGAAGAATACTCCAGACATTACCGGACGTAAATCGTCATTACCAGCAGCAAATATTGTTTTGCTAATAGCTGTAGCCAAAACATCTGATGGAACTAGAGTAACCGAAGGCTCTTCTAGGTTTACTGATTTAGGAAATTCTTCTCCAGCTGCATATGCCAATGCATATTTTCCTGAGTTAGAACTAATTTCTACAGTATTATTATCTTCAACAGTAAATGTTAAAGGTTGTTCTGGAAATGTTTTAAGAATTTCTAGTAATAATTTTGCAGGTATTGCAACACTTCCTTTGCTCGTAGAATCAATCGCTAAAGTTGCAGACATCGTCGTTTCAAGATCCGATGAAGAAACTGTTAATTCATTATTGTCTAATTCAAATAGAAAGTTGTCTAAAATAGGTAACGTATTGTTACTATTGATTACACTACCTAAAACTTGTAATTGCTTTAATAAGTACGAACTCGATACTATAAATTTCATCTCTTTTGTTTTATTTTTTGGTATATATTTTAGCTTGGAAAATGACTAGAATACATTTTTACAAATATATCGTAAACAATCCTAGTATCCCAAATTTTTTATTAACATCTATTTGCTGTATTTTCTTTTACGAAGGAAAGTAAATACAAGCCCAAAGACCAATAATATTAGAATTGGTAGTCCGATAGTTATGAATTGCGTAATGGTATACTCTTGATAAACCTTTTCTTTGTCTAATAATGGTAAATTAAGATCCTTGCTTCTAATGTTAATAAGTCCTGTGTCGTCTAGTAAATAATTAACACAATTCATTAAGAAATCTTTGTTGTCGTATAAATTTCCTGAACGTTGGTCGTAACCTAATTCTACAGGAGTTAAATTTTTATCCAGCTGATTGCGCACTAAATCTCCATCAGAAATTACAATCATTTTGGTTGCTTTTCCTTTTGTTTGAAATGTTTTTTGTTCAAATGGTAAAACACGATTTTCGTACATCGAATGGAAATCACCTTCTAATAAAACTGATAGTGGGATATTTCCTTTGTTTATATAATCTTTTGGCGAAGCTTCTTCGGTTACTATATTCAAATTGATTTCGGCAGGAGTTCCAATTTTTTTAGAATAAGGTGATGATTGCAAAAGAACCGTTTTTTTAATACCATTTTTTAGGGTATCAATTGGGTTGGCAAAATCAAATTTTATCCCGCCTAGATTTTTTACAATCGGATGTCTGCTTTCAGGTTTAACTTGAGGAGCAAATTTCCAAATGAAATCCTGATATTGAGTTGCGCTTCCTTGTTCGCCCGTAGCCAGTTTAATTGGACTTCCTTGTTCGTCTTTTACCAAATCAGGGTTAATTCTGAATCCGTATTTAAAGAACATGTCATTAAGATTTAAATCTCTCGGGTAAGCCAGTGTAGCTCCAGATTGATTGTATAAACTATCCATTTCGGCGTTTACCTGATCTACAAGCCACAAAGTTTTTCCTCCGTTTATGATAAACTGATCAAGAACTTGTTTTTCGCCATCTGTAAATGCTTCTGTAGGTTTAGCAATAATAGCCAAATCATATTTTTGTAAAGCATCTAAAGTTCCAATTGGATTTTTTGCAACAGAATCTAAAGTAAATGGACCAATGTGATAGCTTTCGCGAATTTGCATCAGGAATTTTGCCATGAAAATCTCTTTCATTTCGCCATTTCCTCTTATTATTGCAACCTTTTTTTGTTTCTCTTTGGTAATTTTATTCAATGCATCGGCAATAGAATATTCCAAATGCTGTACAGAACCAATTACTTTTTGAGTAGTCGAAGCTCCCATTTGGTTTTTTAATAAAGGGATATTTACCTCTTTATTATTATAGACTGCAATTGCCCAAGGAAAAACCATTGCTTGCGATTGTTTTCCTTTGTCGTCTACAGTTATGTTTATAGGAGTAAGTCCTTTGCGATATAATTCTTTAACCATATCCATGCTTTCGTCTTCGTTTTCCAGAGGATTAACGAATTCAAAAACAATATTTTTATTATAAGCCTGAAACTCTTCTAATAATTGCTGAGTTTCTTGTTCCAAACGTTTAAACTCGGCAGGTAAATCGCCTTGCATATAAATTTTTATAGACAACGGATTATGAACCTGTTTGATAATACTTAATGAAGTAGGTGATAAAGTATATCTTTTGTCTTTTGTTAAATCAAAACGGTGAAATACAAATGTACCCGCAATATTTAAGACAATTAAAATTATAACTGTAATGAGTAACGTTTTTATATTTTTTTGAGAAGAAATTTTCATTACGATTTAAAAGATTTTAGTTGATATACAGTAAACGAAAGGAAAAGCACCGTTATACTTAAAAAATAAATTACATCGCGTGTATCGATAACGCCTCGGCTCATACTCTTAAAATGATTTTGCATTCCTAATGATGAAATCACATTCATGAATCCAGGAACTATAGTCGATAGACCTTCGAAACCAAAATAAAAGAAGAAGCATAAAAATACTGCTATAATAAAAGCTACGATTTGATTTTCGGATAATGTAGAAGTAAAAATTCCGATAGCGGTATAAGCTGCAATCAGGAATAATAATCCAAAATACGAACCAATTGTACTTCCCATATCTATGTTTCCTTCTGGTAATCCTAAACTAGAAACTACTTTTACATATATAAATGTTGGAATAATAGCCATTATGATTAAAAGTAATGAACCAATAAATTTTCCGTTTACAATTTGCCAAATGCTCAATGGTTTTGTAAGTAATAATTCGATTGTGCCTTGTTTTTTCTCATCAGAAAAACTACGCATGGTTACTGCCGGAATCAGGAATGTTAAAATCCATGGTGCCAAAGTAAAGAATGGAGTAAGGTCGGCAAAACCAGTATTAAGGATGTTGTATTCTCCTTGAAAAACCCATAAAAATAAGCCATTACTAATCAGGAAGATTGCAATGACCAAATAGCCAATGGGAGATCCAAAAAAGGATTTTATTTCTCGTAAAACGATTGATTTCATATTTTAACGTTAATTTGTTTATTCGGGTATTCGTTATATTTTGTTTAAAAGTTTAATGTTTAAAGTTTTCTAATCTGTGGTAGAAAAATTAACCGCAAAGGCCGCAAAGATTTCGCAAAGGTCGCAATCCTAATGCTTCGGGATGAAATCTTTTAATCTTGATAATCTGTGGCATAAAAACTCATAAACTCTTCATTTTCCTTAATCTCTTAATGGTTCAAATTTTTTATTTTAATGTTATCCATTCTTAAACCAATGAAACTAATTTGTCTACACTCCAGGCTTCGGGTTTTGCATTGAATAAGGCTTTGGTAAATGTCCAAACCGTATTAAAAAGTTCCGATTGTCTGTAATTTTCCAAGTCGGCTTCGGTTTCCCAATAACTATATGTGAAAAATATATTTTTATTGTCTTTGTCTTGATACAATTCTAAAAAACGATTTCCGGGAGCATTTCGTATTTTGTCTTTTACACTATTAAAATTTTCCATGAAAGCAGGAATTTTCTCTTCGTGAAAACTCATTTTTACTATTCTAACAAACATTTTTATAATTTTAGATTGAGAAATGGCTTATATGCGAGCAAAAATACCAAAATAGATTATTCTTTCTATTAATATTTTTCTTGTTATGAGAAACTATTTCTAAGAATATAAAAGTTATTGGGATTAAACTCTAAATTTTGTTGGTTAATTCTTAAACTGAATTAAAATTGTATCACGATAATTAAGACCTAGTAAACTATTTGCTGAGCCAACTTTTGATGGATTACTTCTGAAAATAGCAATTTCTAGAAAACCTGCTTCGTTAAAAATAGCTAGTTTTTCTCCTTCATAAGTTTTGATAGGATATTTTTCGGAACTGGCTATTGCCGAGTAATTTGGTAAAATAGTTTTGATGCTTTTGGGTTTCATCACAATCTCATAAGGACGTCCTCGTGCGACTTCCAGAAATTGCCTTTTGGAAATATTGGTTACTACGTTACCAAAATGGTCAATATAGGATACATATCCTTTTAGCGAATTTCCATCGTTTCCTACTATCGACTGTAGTTCGGTTATTTGCTTGATGCTTTGTGTTTCTTTTCCAATAACATTTAGCAAACCACCTTTGGCGATATGACAGGCAACTTTTATAAAAACATCCAGATCGCTGGCATCACCTGGTAATCGGTCGTGTATATTAATGAAAACTATTTTTTGCGGAACAATCTTTTGCGTAAGCATACTTAATATACCATTATCGGCGCAAATAAAGTAATGATCGTTCCATTGCATTGCTATATGTTGGTTCTCTTTATTGCGCTCTATATCGACACCAATAAGGTGTACAGTTCCTTTAGGGAAACTAAAATAAGATGCACCAATAATATAACTTGCTTCGGTTGTATTAAATGGATCGATGTCATGTGAAATGTCTACAATTGTAGCTTCGGAATATTCGGATAATATTTTCCCTTTCAGCGCGCCTACAAAGTGGTCTTTTAAGCCGTAATCGGTAGTAAGGGTAATTATTGACATCATTTTGTTTATAACTATTGATAGTATTTAAATCTAATTTTCATTAAATTTGAGAAATGCAAAGCTAATAATAGTAAACGCAAAATGGAAGGAAAGAAAAGATAAATTGTATTTTAAAAATAAGTAAAATTATAGTAGTCTCAGTTTACAGTTACAGTATTCAGTTTATAAACGAAATAGCATTTTTTTAAAGAAGTGAGATTTCGTTGAAAATATAAATGGTAACTGAAACTGAACACTGGGACTGAAAACTAAAAAAGAACCCGACAGCCATTTGATTTATAAAAAATTAATTTTAATTTAAAACTACCTCATTTGAACGAAAGAATAATCGAGCTAATAGACATCGCTCCAAAAGACTTTTGGGGCGCTCAAGACACTCATCTTGAAATAATTAAAAAGTACTACCCAAAGCTTAAAATAGTAGCGAGAGGGACGACTTTAAAGGCGTTTGGCGAAAAAGAAGTCTTAGATGAATTCGAGAAAAGATTTCAAAGATTGATGCTTCATTTTACCCGATACAACAACATTGATGATAATGTAATTGAACGTGTGATTATGAGCGATGGTCAGGATGAAAAAAAGGCATACGATCATGACAAAATATTAGTTCATGGAGTTGCTGGTAAAATTATCAAGGCCATGACGCCTAACCAACAATTATTGGTCGATACCATTAAAAAAAATGATATGGTATTTGCTGTTGGACCAGCTGGAACAGGAAAAACGTATACGGGTGTTGCAATGGCTGTTAAAGCACTTAAAGATAAAGAAGTAAAAAGGATCATACTTACACGACCAGCAGTAGAAGCAGGGGAGAACCTCGGATTTTTACCTGGCGATATGAAAGAAAAACTAGATCCATACATGCAACCTCTTTATGATGCTTTGCGCGATATGTTGCCAAATGAAAAACTAGAGGATTACATTTTAAAAGGAATTATCCAGATTGCTCCACTTGCTTTTATGCGTGGGCGTACACTAGATAATGCATTTGTAATTTTGGATGAAGCACAAAACACAACACATTCTCAAATGAAAATGTTCCTGACCCGTATGGGGAAAAATGCTAAATTCATGATTACAGGAGATCCTGGTCAGGTCGATTTACCACGCCGAACTATTTCTGGACTTAAAGAAGCTATATTGGTTCTTAAAGATGTAGAAGGCATTGGTATTATCTATCTTGATGATAAAGATATTGTACGCCATCGATTGGTAAAAAAAGTAATTGATGCTTACAAACAAATCGAAAACAACGATTAACCCCATGGAATGGTTCTTGAAAAATGTCAAATGTAAATCGTAAAATGTGTTTTGATATTTAATGATATTCGTTTTATACATCTCTTTATAGAAATGCATAAAACGAATATTTTTTTTGAATGACTTAGTTAATTTATGTTAAGGAAATAGTAAAGTTTAACTTATTTCTTCCGTATTTATCGGTTTTCTTTGCTTCCCATTTTACAAAGCGATAAATTTGTAAATAATAAATATTTGATACTCAATATGAATTCAGAATCTAAAAAAATAAAAGTAATCATTACCGATTTAGATGGTACATTACTTAATCCAGACCATAAAGTTTCTCCTTATACAAAATCAGTTTTTCAAGAACTTTACAACCAAAAATATCTTATTATAGTTGCTACAGGGCGCCATCATCTAGATGCAATGGGAATTATTGATACCTTAGGGATTCCTGTTTATCTGGTAAGTTCTAATGGAGCACGTATACATTCGCCAGAAAAGAAAGAACTTTTCGCTTTTGATATTGCAAGCGATGTTGTAAAATCGGCTTTAAGTGTAGATATTGACCCAGAAATTACAACAGTTTTATTTAAAGAAAACGTTTGGCTTACTAATAGAATGAGCGAAAAACTGAATGCTTTTCAGGCTGATTTAGTTTATCACCCAGAATTAGTCGATTATTCAAAGTTAGAAGACTATGAAGCCATAAAAATATTTTTCACACATGATAACCATGAAAAATTGGTTGCATTAAAAGATGTTATTTTAAGTAAAAATTCTGATGTTTTGCATCATGCTTTTAGTTTACCTAACTGTCTTGAGTTTATGGATAAATCTGTAGATAAAAGTGTAGCAATTGCTAAAGTTTTAGAATTAGAGAATGCTACTTTTGATGAGGCTATTTCTTTTGGTGACGGTTTTAACGATTTAAAAATGTTATCTTCTACAGGAAAAGCTTTGATTATGGGTAATGCCCCTCAGAATTTAAAAAATGAGTTACCACATATTGAAGTTATTGAAACAAATAGAGAAGATGGTGTAGCAAAATATTTAACGGAGAATGTTTTGGGTAAAGTTTCGGTTACGATTTAAAATATAAATATAGAGGAAATCCATTTTGTCTGCTTTACGGTTAATAGTCTAAGTTTTATCCGCAATATTGTCTTTCTGACCAGGAAGAATCTCCGCGAGTAGCTCGTTAAGATTGTCTATAATGGAACGTGGATGAGACGGATTTGCTAAAGCGAAAACACGATCCCGAAGCGTCGGGACGGATTTTTAATCATTGCGACCTCTGCGTAACTCTTTGCGATCTCTGCGGTTATTTTTTAGCCACAGATTATAAAGATTAAAAGGATTTCTAACCTTTGCGTAACTCTTTGCGAACTTTGCGGTTAATTTTTTTATTACAAATTAGAAAGATTTTTTTAATTGCTTTCAAAGTGTATTTTTGTGTTAATCAAATAACATAAAAATGACTAAAAATATCTTTGTACTTGCTTTCTTAGCTTTTTCAATATCTGGGAAAAGTCAAAGCCTGAAGCTTGAAGAAATCATGAAAGGGGATTCTTTTACAGGTGTCCAACCGACTAATCAGCATTGGAGCTTGGATGGAAAAAAGATTTACTTTGATTGGAATCCGAATAATGATTTAGGTTTAAGTACTTACTATTGGGAAAAAGGAATGACCAAACCTGCATTGGCTCAGTCAAAAGAAGCAGCTTTTTCGCAATTGGATTTTAAAAGAAATGGAACATCCGATATAGTTTATTACATCGATAATGGCGGTTTATATTCTTACTCTATAAATAATAGAATTTCAAAAAAAATATTCCAGCAATCGAATCCGATTTCTAATTTAGAAGTAGGCTTTGAAGCTGGAATTTTGTTTTTTCAGCAAAATGATAATTTGTTTAAATACAATACCAAGGAAGGTACGATTGTGCAAATCTCAAATTTTAATAGCGGTGACAAAGCTGAGAAGGAATCAAATAAAGATTCTTTTCTGAAAACACAACAAAAAGAATTATTCCAATTTATTAGAGACAAAGAAGCTAAGAAAGAATGGAATAAAGCTAAAAAGAATAGCGTTAAATCTGATTTCCCTAAAGGATATTATTATGGAAAAAAAGACGAATTACAAAGTCTTAAAGTAAATCCAAATGGAAATTTTGCAACATTTAGTTTAATTGAAAAATTGGATGTTAAAAAAGAAACAATGGAAGTTTTTATAACAGCCGATGGTTATAATCAATCGCCAGAAACGAAAGAAAAAGTTTCGGTAGATAATTTTGTAAAGACCAAATTCGGAATTTATTCAGTTGCTAAAGATTCGGTTTATTTTGTCAATTTTTCTACTTTAAGTCATATTCAGGATGTTCCTAAATATTATGATTCGTATGAAAAGCTTAAGAACAAAGAAAAATCAGATAAGCTAATTACTGTTCAGGCTCCAGTTTATAATGCCAGTGGTTCATTGGCTATAGCGGAAATAAGAAGTCAGGATAATAAAGACAGATGGCTAATTAGTCTTGATTTAGACAAAGGAACTTTTCAGGAAATAGAGCACCAGCATGACGAAGCTTGGATTGGTGGACCTGGAATTCCTTCTTATGCTTTCGATTCGGGAACTTTGGGATTCCTTTCGGATAATGAAACTATTTACTTTCAATCAGAAGTTACAGGATATTCTCATTTATATACTTATAATTTAAAAACTAAAAAGAAAACACAACTTACTAATGGTAATTGGGAAGTAAGAGATGTGAGTTTATCAAAAGATAAAAAGACTTTTTATTTAACGACAAACACAACTCATCCAGGTAATAGAAACTTCTATAAACTGGCTGCTGCCAATGGTGTGCTTGAACCGATTTTAACTAAAGATGGTGCTCATGAAGTAAGTTTATCTCCAGATGAAAAAACATTATTAGTACGTTATTCTTATAAAAATAAGCCTTGGGATTTATACATTGCCGAGAATAAGAGGAATACAACATTACAACAAATAACGTCTTCGACTACTGAGGAGTTTAAAAAATACCCTTGGAGAGAACCTGAGGTAATTACGTTTAAGGCGCAAGATGGTACCACTGTTTATGCGAGAATATATACTCCAAAAGCAGAGAAGTCTAATAAAGCAGCTGTGTTATTTGTTCATGGAGCGGGGTATTTGCAAAATGCACACAACTATTGGAGCAACTACCACAGAGAATATATGTTTCATAATATGCTGACGGATTTGGGTTATACTGTTTTGGATATTGATTATAGAGGTAGTGATGGTTATGGTCGTGATGTAAGAACTGGGATATACCGTTTTATGGGTGGAAAAGATTTATCTGATCAAATAGATGGAAAGAAATATCTAGTTGATAATTACGGAATCGATGCGAATAGAGTTGGAATATATGGTGGTTCTTATGGAGGTTTTATCACTTTGATGGGAATGCTTACAACTCCGGGAGAATTTGCTTCGGGAGCTGCATTGCGATCTGTTACCGATTGGGCTCATTACAATCATGGTTATACAGGTAATATCCTTAATTTTCCTGAAACTGATCCTGATGCTTACAAAAAAAGCTCACCGATTTATTTTGCAGATAACTTAAAAGGAAATTTATTGATGCTTCATGGTATGGTTGATGATAATGTAGAATATAAAGATATTGTACGTATGTCTCAACGTTTTATGGAATTAGGTAAAAAGAATTGGAGTCTTTCGTCATTTCCTGTAGAAGCACATGGATTTAAAGAAACCTATTCCTGGATTGATGAATACGATAGAATCTTGAATTTATTTAATACAACACTTTTAAAAAAATAAGTTTAGAGTTCTAGTTATTCAGTCGCAGTTCCAGTATTCAGTTGCAGTATGTAAACTGTGACTGAAAACTGAATACTTTCTTGCTTGCTCTTTTAAATAGTTTTAAATTTGCATTCATAAAACACGAAACAACACAACACAACAAATAATAATGAGCAATACAATTACAACTACTAATTTTAATTTTCCAAATCAGAAATCGGTTTATCGCGGAAAAGTTAGAGAAGTTTATAATATCAACGATGAACTTTTGGTTATGGTTGCTACAGACAGGCTTTCGGCTTTTGATGTAGTTTTGCCAAAAGGGATTCCTTATAAGGGACAAATCTTAAACCAGATTGCGACTAAATTTATGGAACTTACTCAAGATATTGTTCCTAATTGGTTAATTGCAACACCAGATCCAAACGTAGCTGTAGGTCATTTATGTGACCCATTTAAAGTAGAAATGGTTATTCGTGGTTATGTTTCTGGTCATGCTGCTCGTGAATATGCTGCGGGGAAAAGACAAATATGTGGGGTAACAATGGCGGAAGGTTTAAAGGAAAATGATAAATTTCCGGAGCCTATTATTACACCAACTACAAAAGCTGATAATGGATCGCATGACGAAGATATTTCTCGCGAAGATATTTTGGCTAAAGGAATTGTTTCTGAAGAAGATTATTTGGTTTTAGAAAAATATACAAAAGCCTTATTCCAGAGAGGAACTGAGATTGCTGCAAGTCGCGGATTAATCTTAGTGGATACTAAATATGAGTTTGGAAAAACTAAAGATGGTGTAATTGTTTTAATAGACGAAATTCATACTCCAGATTCTTCTCGTTATTTTTATGCAGAAGGATATCAGGAAAGACAAGATAAAGACGAAGAACAAAAACAATTATCTAAAGAGTTTGTTCGTCGTTGGTTAATCGAAAATGGGTTTCAAGGACAAGAAGGACAACAAATTCCTGATATGACTGATGCTTATATCGAATCTGTATCTGAGCGTTATATCGAATTATATGAAAACATTCTTGGAGAAAAATTCGTTAAAGCCGATATTAATAATATTGACGAACGTATTGAGAAAAACGTAATAGCTTATTTGAGTAAATAATATTTTACTTTAAAATAGATTAAAAGAAACCCCGCAATTTAAAGTTGCGGGGTTATTTTTTGCGCTACTGTTTGCCTTCTTGAATTACTTTTAAATTTTGAAGGCCAGTTTCGAGTTGTTCTCCAAGCATTTGATCCATATTCATAAATGCTAACATTAAATTCATAGGATATGGTGATCTACCATCAAATCCCCATTTCACTTTAGTTTGTGTTGGAGAAATGGCTTCAGTTGTCATATAAGCCATATCGGTAGATTCAAATGGAATTTTAAAACGAAGTTCAAATTCCAATCGTTCACCTGGAATAATTTTTTTTATTTCTTGTTCTCCTTTACCTACGTTTTTATCCTTGCTTTCCCAACCAGCTATTGCGCCAACGGTACCATCGGTTCCGGTAAATGTCTTCTTCATTGCAGGATCTAACTTGGCCCAAACACTAAAATTATCTTGATTTTTTAAATATTTCACATAATTAAAGATACTTTCTTTTGGTTTATTTATAGTGACTTCTCTTTCTACATGATATTCATTTGGTAAAAATAGAGCGACTATTAATGCTAGTATTACAATACTTAAAATTGCGAGAAGAATTTTTTTTATAACTTTCATAAATTTAAAATTAAGTGGTTTATAATTATTTTGATTGTTTATACTTAAACTCTGATTCATAACAATTAATCCAATCTTCTACAGACATTTTTTGTACTAGTTGCGCTATTAGTTCAAATGGGATATCATCCATTTTTTTAAACCGAATGCAGCTTTTTCCCATGTCCAATTTTTGTTTGCTATATTTAGGATATTCTGAAACAAACCATTCTAGTAATTCTGGTTTTGCATAAATTCCCATATGGTATAATGCCACAAAGTTTTTTTGAGATGCAATGTTTATAAATGGCAAAGGCAATTTTGGATTGCAATGATAACCTGCAGGATAAATAGAATGTGGTACAAGATAGCCTAACATTCCGTAGCTCAATTCTTCAGTAAAACCTTTAGGAAGATTATTAAGTATAGTTTCTCGAAGTTTAAGAAAAGTAGCTTTTCTTTCTTCAGGAAGTGATGTTAAATATTCTTCTATTGTTGTTGCTGATGATTGCATTTTAAGTTTTTAATGTAAAGTTAAATAAATTTTAGTATTCTGAATTTTAATTGGTTATAAAATAAAATCAGTAAGTTTTATTTGTTTTTAAATATAATGCAACCTTTTGACTCTTTTTGTCGTCTTACTAATATATGAGATAAGTTTTTATGCAATTTATCTAAGTAGTGTAACATTTTGCTTATTTGTGTATCATTTATTAACTGTATATTTTACTGAAGAGAATAATAATCAATCAATCAATCAATCAATCAATCAATCAATCAATCAATCAATCAATCAATCAATCAATCAATCATGAAAAAGTCAATCGTTTATTTAGGAGTTGCTTTAGTCGCTTTTGCAAATTTAGCGTCAGCATCAAGCACCAGTTCAACTATCAAAGTATTCAGTAATGAGAAACATATCGTTCAGGGATATGATAGAAGCCCTCTTAATGTTGCTATTAGCAAGGGTGATATCGATACTGTGAAGAAATTCATTGAATATGGTGCTGATGTAAATAAAGTAATAGACAAAATGTCTCCATTAATGGCCGCAGCTCGTTATAATCGAGTTGAAATTATGAAATTTCTTGTATCTAAAGGAGCTGAACTTGATACGGAAAATGAGAATGGCTACACAGCTTTAAAATATGCAGAAGTTTCTAAAGCAAAAGATGCTGCTGCTTTTTTAAAAACTATCATAAAAAAATAACTGTTATTGGAAGCCTACTATAAAAGACCCAAATTTAAATTTGCGGTCTTTTTTGTTTAGAAAGGATTTAGATTTTTATTAATTCATTAAAAAAATAAATACAAAAAAACTATTTAGTTCTGTAACATTTAGATTTTTTGGATGTCTTAATAATTAGTATTTATCTTAGAATTTGGAAGAATTCTAAAATCATCAATCAAATCAATCATCATGAAAAAATCAATCGTTTATTTAGGAGTAGCTTTAATAGCTTTAACCAATGGTGTACAAGCTTCAAGCTCTAACTACAAAATATTTACAAGTGCTACACATATCAATTATGATGTTAGTCCTTTAAATATTGCAATTTGTAAGGGAGATATTGAAACCGTTAAAAGACTTATAGAATACGGAGCTAATGTAAATAAAGTATCGGGAGGATTAACTCCGCTAATGACAGCAGCTCGTTATAATAAAGTTGAAATTATTAAACTTTTACTTGAAAAAGGAGCTAATCCTTATACCACTGCCGAAAATGGATATAATGCTTTAAGATTTGCAGAAGTCTCTAAAGCAGTAGATGCAGTAGCCTTTTTAAAGCAATATTAGCCTTATACGTTTTAGTAAGTAAAACCTTTAAGCCCGAGTTTAGGTAGCAGGTTTCTTTAAATTCTTCTTTTTAATTTGTTTGTTTTAAGGTATTGATATTTAGATATTTATTTTTTTTAAATAATTGTGTAACATTTAGTTTGTTTATGCGTCTTTATAATAAGTAGGTTCTTTTTAAAAACAATAATTTAAAGTTGAGGTTCTAATTTTAAGAGAATGTTAATTGTTAGTTAAAACAAAGTACCTTGCAAAGCATAATACCAAAAATAAATATATATTTGTATAAGAATTACAAAGCATTTAAAATCATCAATCAAAATTAATTATCAATCACAATCAATCAAAAAATCAATCATCATGAAAAAGTCAATCGTTTATTTAGGAGTAGCTTTAGTAGCTTTTGTTAATGTTTCTTTAGCTTCAAATTCAGTTCAGCATTCATTTGCTAATGACAAAATTATCGTTTCAACTTACGATTCTACACCATTAAATGTTGCTATAAGCAAAGGTGACATTGAAACTGTTAAAAAGTTTATAGAATACGGTGCAAATGTAAATGAAACGGCAGATGGAATGTCTCCGTTAATGACAGCAGCCCGTTACAATAAAGTTGAAATTTTAAAAATTTTAATCGAAAAAGGAGCTAATGTTGATGCTAAAGATGAAAAAGGGTATACAGCTTTAAAATATGCAGAACTATCTAATGCTAAAGATGCTGTAGCAATTTTAAAACACGCATAACATAATAACATTAACTGTTGTTTAGTTTTATTAAT